>JAZUMI010000089.1:0-15025 GCA_045603505.1 Acutalibacteraceae bacterium | reverse complement strand
TTAGTGAGAACTGCAAACTTATATTCATAGATTCCCACTTCATCTGAAACGTAGTTATTGTTTGTAACACGCTTGTTTGTTTGAGCCTTTGTTCTGCCCTCAATTTTAGCAACCGTGTAACACCAGGAAGAAACATTTATACTTGTTCTGTCGGGCAATCCATCAGCGTGAACCTTTGTGCCAAGGAAACAACCTGAAGACTCGGTTAAAACCTTACCCATAGAATAACAATTTTCAAACTCGCAACCGGTGTTTATTTCACCGTAAACGCTTCCTGCGAATGCACCTGCGTGTGTTGCGCCGCCCGAGAATGTTCCATCATAGAAACAGGAAGAAATTTTTGTTGAATTCGCCGAGCCTAAAAATCCGCCTGAACCCCAACTGTAATATCCGGTGTCAGCCTTAACGGTTGCATAACTGTATGAATTGGTTACCTTACCGCCACGGATGTTTCCGAGAAGACCGCCCGCATGGTTTGATGCCGATACGATTTTACCTGTTACGCCGCATCCATCAACCGTGATGTTTTCGCCCATAGCAATGAGAGCTCCCGTTCCCATATCATCAAGCGCCATACCCATATATCTCTGTTCGCCGTTATATGTAAGATATTTTGTTCCGCCTTCAACTTCACTAACAATATCAACATCAAGGAGAATGATGTTTTTGAAGGTTCCGTTCTTGGTCATTCCTATAAGACCTGCTTCCCAACCTGAAGAAACAGCCCAACTTGCAACACCGTCACCTTTATAACCGGGATAAAAATCCACATGAGTACAACCCTTAGGTGCGATTTTCATCTTAAGGTTCTTTATGGCGTAGAGCGGATATCCGTTACTATCGGTATCACAGGTAAGCGAGCCGGTAAAGGGACTTCCTATCTTACCGATTGGCTCAAAGTTTGAAAACTCCGAAAGGTCGATAGTGTTACCGAGCTTATAGTGAGCCTTGAGGTTTTTTCTAATATCGTTAAACTGTTTTGCCGTTGTTACTATGTAAGGATTATTTTTTGTTCCCTTTCCCTGCATATCCGCCGCCGAGGAAGGAATTGCAAAGTTTGCAATTAGCATAATCGCAATCAACACAGTAGCAAGGAGCACACTCAAGCATTTCTTAAATTTGTTCATCATCGTTTACCTCCGGGTTTTCCATTTCTTCTTTTTTATTTTTTGGAAGTGAGCGCAAAATCAAAAAGATTATGATTCCCGAGCCCACAACCTCGCAAACTATTAAAATTACGAGCAACACTATGAGCAGTGTTTCAGACAAATCAGGTGCCTGTAGTTTAGAACTTACATCCCCTTGCGCTGCACTCTGTGCCAATATACTCATACCTGAGAATAAGCAAAAGCACAAAACAACACAAAGCACAAGAGCGACTACTTTGGCCACTCGCTTTATCACTTTCCTTTTGTTTTTCGGCATATAACCACTCCCATTTTTTATTTTTTTGATTTTTTGAAAAATTTACCAAACAGTTTTTTGTGGCGTTTTTTTAGCAAATTAAACAAAAAATTTTAACGCAATTTTCTCCTTATAGATAATTAGCCAAGTTTATTTTACAACTCGCCGTCATTTTTATCAAATTGTATGTTGATTTTACGCTTTTGTTTTTTTGATATTTCCCCTCGCTTTCGGTGTTTACACAGGCATTTTTTTATGCTATAATGTGGTTGGAATGACATCATGCGACACATATATACTACATTTAGTTTTGGTCTAAAAAAAGGAGTAAAATATGGAAAATAGGTATGAACTGTTCACGGCGGAAAAGAAAATTCTTACAGATTACGGCATTCAACTCAGAACTCATATAAAATCTCCGGCGCGTCCTACCACTATTCATCATCACAATTATTATGAGCTTTTTTTCTTGCCTGAAGCAGGTCTTATTCACCAAGTAAACGGCGAGAGGATTGATTTACCAAAAGGTTCGCTTGTTTTTGTGCGCCCCCAAGACTACCACGAATTTTTCAACTATTCAGAGTATGATAAAAACAGTTTTATTTACTTTATTTCAGCTAAAACCGAGATTGTTGAGGCAGTATTTGAAGTGCTAAAACCACAAATTGATGTAGAGCAACTTATCTCTGCACCTCTCTCGCCATATACAGTTTTGAGTAATATAGAATGTAACACCTTAGAAAGCAAAATGAAGTTTGTAAACTCGATAACTTCGCCCGATGAAGTTTGTCTTTACCTCAAAAAACTTTTAATTACCATCTTCAGCGACTTTTTTCGCACAGGAAAAAGCCGTACAAAACTACCTGCAGATATTCCGTTATGGCTACTAAATACGGTTGAATCTATGCAACAGGTTGAAAACTTTTCAAAAGGAATTCCTCAGATGGTAAATCTCTCGGGAAAAACCATAGAACACCTTAGCCGAAGCATGAAAAAGTTTTACAACATAACCCCCTCGAACTTTGTTAATGACTTGCGACTGACTTATGTTGCAAACCTTATGGTGAACAGTGACCTTTCGGTTGCTGAAGCCTGTTTTGAAAGCGGTTTTCAGAATATCAGTTGGATGAATGTTAAGTTTAAGGAAAAATTTGGTATGACACCCACACAATACCGCGACAAAAAGTAAAAAACACACCCTAAAAACAAGATTTTTACCCTTGCTCTTGAGTGTGTTTCCATATATACTATTTTTAGTTGGTGATATCTTGAATAAAACCTATTATATAGACAATTTATGCGGCACAAAATCAGGCGATGGCCTCACCCGAGAAACCGCCGTTTTGAGCTATAAGGATGTGGAGATTTGTCCGGGCGATACCGTTCTTTTTAAGCGCGGTTGTGTTTTTTTAGAGCCTATAACCTCGCCCGATGGCGAAGAAGATAAACCCATCACTTTTTCGGCATACGGAGAGGGCGAAAAACCTCGTTTTGAGGCAAGTTTAGACCTTAATAACGCTTCGCTCTGGCTTACTTGCAGCAACAATATTTGGGCATATCAAAGTGAAATTACCGATGAAGTTTGCAATGTGTTTTTAGATGAGGGCTTTGGTTGGCTTTGTTATAAAAAAGAAGATTTAAAGCACGAGGGCGATTGGTATTATACACATATTGGTTATACCAACCGAGAATGTCCCAAAAGCGAAAAGAAAACTAAACGAGTTTTATATTTATACTGCGATAAAAACCCAGCCGAAAAATACAAAAAAATCAAGGCTTCTCTTTTCGGTGCGCGCTATCTTGCAACTGCGAATAAAAACGCAATTTTTGATAATTTATCCTTTAAATATAGCGGCGTACATGGTTTTTTAGCAATAGGCGCTAAAAATATCACGATTAAAAATTGTGACTTCTCTTATATCGGCGGTGCAGTTTGGCAAAGGGATAGACAAATTCGTTTCGGCAACGGCGTGGAGTTTTGGAACTATGCCGAAAACGTAACGATAGAAAACTGCGCATTTGATAATATTTACGATTCCTGCACCACCCATCAGGGCGGCAGAAATTACGAAACTCCAAAAAACATAACCATTAAGAACAACCGCTTTAGCAACTACGGCATGGCGGCTTATGAGATTAGGGATAAGGTAACTTTCAACACCGTTTTCTCGGGAAATATTTGCGAAAATGCAGGTGAAGGAATTTCGGTGCAATCGGATATCCGCCCCCGAAATTCAGAAATTTATCCGCAACCTATGGGACATCATATTTTCATCTGGAGAATTGAAAGCGAAACGAAAGGCGGCTCCATCACAATTAGTGATAACACCTTTTTAAACACCAATTTCGGCTCGGCAATTTACTCCATTATCCCCCCTCTTGCCAAAGGGCAATTTTTGTTCCGTAACAACACCTTCCCCCCTTATTACCCCGAACTTGTAAAATGGGAAAATGAATATATTACCCACGAAGATTTTAAAAAACTTTTTAAGGAGAATAAAAAATGACCGAAAAATTATCAATTATTGCGTGTGGTGACCTTTGCTTTGCAGAGGCGCAAGAAAGAACCGATTTTGAATATTCCAAAATGGTTTTAGCAGACCTTAAAGAAACGCTCGATAGCGCAGACTATAGAATGATAAACCTTGAAAACCCCTTAACAACCGAAAATGAGGGCATTAAAAAAACAGGTCCCTGTCTTAAAGGGGACCCGAAGAATGTTGAGTTTTTAAAAGCCGGAAACTTTGATGTTGCTATTCTTGCAAACAACCACACGGGCGACTTTGGACCAAAAGGTGCCGAAGAAACCTTTGATATTTTAGATAAAAACGACATTAAATATGTTGGAGCAGGAAGAAATATTGACGAGGCTTATAACTCTCTAATTTTAGAGAAAAACGGCGTGAAGCTTGAAGTTATTGCGGCGGCAGAAAACGAATATGGCGGTGCTACCGATACTAAGGCAGGTATGGCAGGTTTTAAAATCGGCAGAATAAATGCCGCAATTAAAAAGGCGCGCGAGCGCAGCGATTTCGTTCTCATCGTTTTCCACGGCGGCAACGAATTTAATCCCTTGCCAAGCCCTATGGTTAAAGAAAGATATCACCTTTTTGCCGACCTTGGTGCAGACGCTATAATCGGTATGCACACCCACTGTCAACAAGGTTATGAATATTATAACGGAAAACCTATCGTTTATAGCACAGGTAACTTCTGGTTCCGTAATCCTTGGCCGAACGATGCACCCGGTTGGAATTTTGGATATATGCCAAAAATCACCTTCCAAAAGGGCAAGGGTGCAACACTCGAAATTCACCCCTTCCACCTAACTGAAAACTTTGGTTCGCTCGAACTCTTGCGTGATGAGAAAAAAGAAAAAATGGTGGCATACATAGAAAATTTGTCCCGCATAATTCAAAACGATGAAGAACTATACAATCACTTCAAAGGTTGGTGCATGATTTCCGGACCTGAATATGCCTCATACCTTGATATAGATATGGATAAGTTTGAAAACGGAACACTTGAAGAAATAAGCCACTTCTATTTTCTCCTTAACGACTTCACCTGTGAAGCACATAACGAGCTTATGAAAGAAACTCTTAGAATTGCCCATCTTAATGAATATGAGTTTGCAAAGCAGATGGAAAAAAAGGTAAGAGAGCTACAAAAAATGCCATTTTAAAGACAAAAAACATCCGAGAAACTCTCGGATGTTTTCTTTCTATTTAATCTCCTCGAATGCCTTTACCCATTCATTTTTAATAAGTGTGTGACCGGGGTGAGTGGGATGAACACCATCCCAAACAAAGAGTTCACTAGGCAATCCTTTCGAGGCTCCATCGAATTTTTCCTGTAAGGGAATAAATTTAAGGTTGTATTTATCGGCGATGCGCTTTGCCGCTGCCGCTCTTTTTTCAACCTCACATCTGAAAGTCTGCCAACGCTCAGGCTCCTCTTCGGTTGATTTTGTTGCTCTGCCTTCTAAAACAAATGGTCCCAAAATCATAATTTTTATATTTGGAAGCGCTTCAAAAATTTCATCGAGCATCATACAGTATATTTTTTCATACTTCTCAACATCAACACCGTTATTAGCGTCTAACTCGTGCCAAACATCATTAACACCGATAAGAATGCTCATATAATCAGGTTTTAAATTGATTATATCCGATTTAATTCTTGCATAAACATCGGTAACACGATTACCCGAAATCCCTCTATTAATATAGTTATATTCACCCGGATATTTAAGACCGATTTCTCCTATTGATTGGGTTACATAGCCAACGCCTGTCCCTCTATCATCCTCGCGAGATCTACCTGCATCGGTTATCGAGTCGCCCTGAAAAAGAATTGTTTTTGCCATTTTTTTGCCCTCTTTATAACTTGATTTTGCGTTAATTATACATTCATATCGGTCTAATTTCAACCCCTAAAAGAAAATAAAGAAAATTTTAAAAAAAGTGTTGACAAAGCGTTTTCACTGTGATATACTATCAAAGTCGCCTAAGGGAGACACACAGTTGGTGTTGATTGCGGTGAGGGTCCACCCGTTCCCATTCCGAACACGGAAGTTAAGCTCACTTGCGCTGAAGATACTTGGCGGGAAGCTGCCCGGGAAAATAAGTAGATGCCAACACAAAAAGCACACGGAATTCCGTGTGCTTTTTTCTTTTTTCGGTTTGACAATGTTATGTCTGTAATATATAATGTTTAATTAGTTAATATCATAACTTTGAGGGGAATAAAAAATGATTGATAAGTCAGTTAGAAAGCTTGTTTGTTATGGTCTTGAAAAAAACTTCTTTAAAGAGCGTGACACCGTTTACATAACCAACAAAATTCTTGAAATATTAAAGTTAGATGGGATTTCCTGCGAAGAAAATTTCACCAACATTAATCTTGAAGAAACACTTGAAGAATTGTTGTGTTATGCCGTTTCTCAAGGTATCATTGAGGATAGTATCGTTTACAAAGATTTATTCGATACCGCTCTTATGGGTGCTATGCTTCCCCGCCCAAGCGAAGTTACCGATAAGTTTTATTCCCTATATAAAACTTCGCCCAAGGCTGCAACCGACTTTTACTATACCTTCAGTAAAGACAGTGATTATATCCGCCGTTACCGAATTGAAAAAGATGTTAAGTGGAAAACCGCAACCGAATATGGCGAACTTGATATAACCATAAACCTCTCAAAGCCCGAAAAGGACCCCAAGGCTATTGCGGCGGCAAAGAATGCTACAGCCTCAGGTTATCCAAAATGTATGCTTTGTAAGGAATGTGAGGGTTATGCGGGACGTGTTAACTTCCCTGCAAGACAAAATCACCGAATTATTCCAATAACCCTTGATAACGCCGACTATTTCTTGCAGTATTCTCCTTATGTTTACTATAACGAGCATTGTATTGTGCTTAACAGTGAACACACCCCGATGGTTGTAAACAGCGCTCTTATAAGAAAACTTTTAAGCTTTGTTAAGCAGTTGCCCCATTATTTTGTAGGCTCTAATGCCGATTTACCCATAGTTGGCGGCTCGATTTTGAGCCACGACCATTTCCAAGGCGGCTCCTACACCTTTGCAATGGAAAGGGCCCCCATCGAAACGGAAATTTCATTTGAGGGATTTGGCGATGTTAAGGCGGGAATTGTTAAATGGCCGATGTCGGTAATTCGTTTATCTTGCGAAAATTCCGAAAGGCTCGTAACACTGGCCGAAATTATTCTCGAAAAATGGCGTTCTTATACCGACAAGGCGGCTTTTATCTTTGCCGAAACAAATGGAGAGCCACACAACACAATAACACCTATTGCAAGAAAAAAAGGCAATGCTTTTGAGCTCGACCTTGTTCTTCGCAACAATATAACAACCGATGAGCATCCGTTAGGTGTTTTCCACCCCCATGCAGAACTGCACCACATAAAAAAGGAAAACATCGGTCTTATAGAGGTTATGGGACTTGCTGTTTTACCCGCAAGACTTAAAGAGGAGCTACATCTTTTAGGCAAAGCAATGACCGAGAGCAAAGACATCTCTAAAGATGAAATCCTCTCTAAACACAGTGATTGGGCGCAAAGAATCAAAGAGAAGTACCCGAACTTAAATCGCGAGAACATCGATGAAATCTTAAGGCAAGAAACAGGACTTGTTTTCGCAAAGGTTCTCGAGCATGCGGGTGTTTTCAAAAGAACAAAAGAAGGCAAGGCAGCCTTTTTGAAATTTATTAGGAGTATATAATGATAGGTTTATTTTTAAATGTTTTAACCCAGGTTATCATTCTTTTAATTTTAATGCTTCTCGGTGTGACTCTGACCAAAACAAAGGTGCTGACCGAGAACGGCGTTAAGAGTATGACCGATATGGTGCTTTACACCGTAACACCCTGTGTTATTATAAAATCTTTTATGAGGGAGTTTGACCCCTCGACACTTAAAAAGCTTCTTCTATGCTTTTTAGTAACACTTCTTTTGCATATTGTAATGATTATAATTGCAAATTTTTTGCTTCGTTCAAAGGATATAAAAAAGCAAAGAGTTCTTCGCTTCGCCGCTATTTTCTCGAACTGCGGATATATGGCAATTCCGCTTCAACAGGCACTTTTAGGGGATGACGGAGTTTTTTATTCGGCGGCATTTATAGCCATTTTCCAAGCTCTTGTGTGGAGTTACGGTATAATTTTAGTTAGCGGCGATAAAAAATATTTATCCCCTAAAAAAATCATTTTGAACCCCGGAATTTTAGCCCTTGCAATCGGACTTGTTTTATTCTTCCTCCCCATTTCCGTTCCGAAGATTATTTCCGAGCCGATAGGCTATATTGCCTCACTTAATACCCCTCTTCCGATGATAATTATCGGCTATCACCTCGCAAACACAAATCTTCTTAAAGGCTTTAAGGATATGAAGGTTATGCTAACCATTTTAGCAAGGCTTGTTATCTTACCGCTCATTTGCCTCGGCGGAATGTATTTATGCGGACTTCGCGGCAATATCCTCGTTGCAATTATGATTTGTGCAAGTATGCCCTCTGCCGCCATTTCAACTATGTTCGCGGCAAAATTCGAGGGAGATACCACGACTTCGGTTAATATCGTTACGTTAGGTACCGTTCTCTCGCTAATTACTATTCCTCTAATTATTTCTTTCACGCAGTATATTGCATAAAACCCTTAACACGCGCAAAAACTATCACCTGAGGTGATTTTTTTGCAACTAACACAAAAAGAAGCAAGTTTAATTAAAGATTTAAAGGGTGAAGAAAAGCTCTGTATTGAAAAATATACAAAGGCGGCAAACACCGCTCTTGACCCACAACTCAAAGATTTGTTCACAAAGCTTTCCAACATTGAACAGGGACACTTAAACACCCTTTCAAAGATGGAGCAGGGCGAAATTCCATCCTCTTCGGGGCCATCGCAGCAACCCGCAACAAGTTTTAGTGAAAAATACGGAATGGGAGATAGCGACGATAAAAAGGCCGACTGCTATCTATGCCAGGATGCCCTCGCTATTGAAAAACACGCTTCGAGCGTTTATAACACCGCCGTTTTCGAATTCACTCAAAACGGAATGCGCGATGCCCTTAATCATATACAAAAGGAAGAGCAGGAGCACGGAAAACAAATCTATGACTATATGAAAACTAATAATATGTATAGTTAAAAAAATCCCCGTTTTAAACGGGGATTTTTTTATTGCTTTATCTTATCAATAGCGCCTTTTTCTAATCGGGAGACCTGCGCTTGTGAAATCCCGATTTCCTCGGATACCTCCATTTGAGTTTTTCCCTGCATAAACCGAAGAGTAAGAATATTCCTCTCCCGTTCACTTAAAGATTTTATAGACTCTCGAAGTGAAATTTCGCCGAGCCAGTTATTATCATCATTATTATCTCCCAGTTGGTCGAGCACATATATCGTGTCTCCCCCGTCCGAGTAAATAGGGTCGTAAAGGGATACCGGACTCACTATGCTTTCAAGCGCAATTACAACATCCTCAGTTGGCAGACCTAATTCTTTTGCTATCTCGGTAACGGTTGGCTCCTCCTGATTTTTAGCCATAAGCCTTTCCTTTACCTGCATCGCCTTGTATGCGGTATCCTTAATCGAACGGCTTACCCGAAGTGAACTGTTATCGCGAAGATAACGCCTTATTTCGCCGATTATCATAGGCACAGCGTAGGTTGAAAACCGCACGTTTTGGGAAATATCAAAATTATCCACCGATTTTATGAGCCCTATACACCCCACCTGAAACAAATCATCCATATTTTCGCCTCTTGAAGTGAATTTCTGAATAACGCTCAAAACCAGACGTAAATTTCCGTTTATCAATTCTTGTCTTGCGGTTTTACTTCCCTCTCTCATCCTCTTTAAAAGTTCGCATTTTTCGCTCTCTTTCAAAACAGGAAGTTTTGAGGTATCAACCCCACAAATTGAAACCTTATTTATATACATAAAGGCACCTCCGTAATACTCATCAATAAAAGTATTACCCTTGCGGTGCCTTACGATACTTTAAAAAAATTTTTTTATTCGACAAATTTCACTTGCATTTTCATTTCTCTCCTATATTCCAAAAATATTTACGCTTACATTCCGGGAAATCAGATAGAACTCCGTGCTCGGGGTCATAAAAAACACCGTTAAAATAAAGTGACCAATGCCAACAACGAGGGGTTTCAAGGCTTAAAAGAGCGGCTTTCGGCAAATCCTTCTTCTCCTTTGCTTCACTTCGCTCTTTCGAAATTTCCATTCCGTTTTGCTTTAAGCATTCCCGCATATCCTTAAGGGTTGTTTCACGTTCATTTTGGCATTCCGTAACTATTTGCTCAACACTTTTACCTGTTAGCATTGCTATCACCGTTTGGCCGCACTGCAAATCATTGGGCTCATATATATGAATTATTTTTTCTACCATAAATATCACCTATAATATAATATTATTTTTTGCGTAAATTTTCAAGTTTACATTGGCTTTTTTAATAATAAAGGTGTATACTATTTTTGGTGATAAAAAATGATTATTGATTTTCATACACACGCATTCCCCGATAAAATTGCCGAAAGGGCGATTTCTTCACTCGTGGAGAGATGCGGAAACCTATATATGCCCTGCGCAAACGGAACGCTTTCAAATCTTGTTTCTAATATGGATGATTTCGGCATTACTCTTTCGGTTGTTCAGCCCGTTATAACCAAGCAAAGCCAAACCGAAACATTAAATCTCTGGGCGCAAGACATTCAAAACGAACGAATTATTTCCTTTGGCGGACTTTTCCCGCACACCGATGATTATAAACGGGATATTGACTATATTTGTTCTCTCGGTCTTAAAGGGATAAAGCTTCATCCCGAATATCAGCAGTTCACCCTAAACGATAAAAGTATGCTTAAAATATATGATTATGCACTTTCGAAAGGACTTATACTGCTTTTTCACGCAGGGTTTGACCCCGCATATCCGCCACCTTACCATTCTAATCCTAAAATGTTTGCTCAAGTTTATAAAGAACTTGGGGGCGGAACTATCATTGCCGCTCACTTGGGCGGACAAAAGCAATGGGACGATGTTGAAAAATATATTTGCGGCACGGGAATATATTTAGATACTTCAATGGGATTTTCTTATTACCCAAAAGAGCAGTTTTTAAGAATTTTAAAATATCACGGTGCCGATAAAATTCTTTTCGGCTCCGATTCGCCGTGGAGTCGTGCCGATGAAGAAATTGCCGTAATCAATTCGTTACCCATTAGTGACGAGGAAAAACAGCTTATTTTATGCGGTAATGCAAAAAGACTGTTAGAACTTTGAAAATTTTGGCATTATTGCTCTTGATTTTATGCTATCAATAGGTATAATATATTATGTAATTTGTTATATTCGGAGGAAATAAAAAATGTTAGTTTCGGCAAAAGAAATGCTCACAAAAGCAAAGAAAGGAAAATATGCAGTTGGTCAGTTCAATATCAACAACCTTGAATGGACCAAGGCTATCCTTTTAACCGCTCAGGAGTTAAACTCTCCCGTTATTCTCGGTGTTTCCGAGGGCGCAGGTAAATATATGTGCGGTTATAAAACAGTTGTTGGTATGGTTAACGGCATGATTGATGAACTCGGTATCACAGTTCCCGTTGCTCTCCACCTTGACCACGGCTCATACGAAGGCGCAAAGGCTTGTATCGAGGCAGGTTTTTCTTCTGTTATGTTCGATGGCTCTCACTATGCTATTGAAGAAAACATTGCAAAAACAAAGGAACTCGTTGAAACATGTAATAAGTTAGGTCTTTCTCTTGAAGCTGAGGTTGGCTCAATCGGTGGCGAGGAAGATGGCGTTATCGGTGCAGGCGAAGTTGCTGACCCTAATGAGTGCAAAATGATTGCTGATTTAGGTGTTACAATGCTCGCTGCAGGTATCGGCAACATTCACGGAAAATATCCTGAAAATTGGGCAGGTCTTTCCTTTGATACTCTTGACGATATCCAAAAGCTCACAGGCACTATGCCTCTCGTTCTCCACGGCGGAACAGGTATCCCCGAAGATATGATTAAAAAGGCTATCTCTTTGGGTGTTTCGAAGATTAACGTTAACACCGAATGTCAGTTAAGCTTCGCAGCTGCTACCAGAAAGTATGTTGAAGAGGGCAAAGATTTACAAGGCAAAGGCTTCGACCCAAGAAAGCTTTTAGCTCCCGGCTTTGAGGCTATCAAGGCAACCGTTAAAGAGAAGATGGAACTTTTCGGTTCAGTAGGCAAAGCATAAACTAGATGATTTTTTAAGGCACACTTTTAAAGTGTGCCTTTTTCTTTTTGTGCAACGCACCACCTAGTTCGAATCTTTGCGCCAAAAAAATAAATCCCCTTCTCTTTGAGAGGGGGATTTATTGGCGCGCTGAAGAAGATTCCCGCCGGTGCAACGCACCTCTCAGGCACGCGTCGGCGAAAAATGTCCCCCGGACACTTTTCTTCCGCTTCGCTCCCGACTGTTCGAATCTTTGCGCCAAAAAAATAAATCCCCTTCTCTTTGAGAGGGGGATTTATTGGCGCGCTGAAGAAGATTCGAACTCCCGACCTTCTGGTCCGTAGCCAGACGCTCTATCCAGCTGAGCTATCAGCGCATTTTTAAGCCGCCATAGTATAATATCACAATTCTAAAGCAAAATCAATACCTTTTTTAATTTTTTTTATTTTTTAAATTGCAATTTGTTGTTTCCTGTTTTTCCAAAGGCATAAAACTTGATAATAATAAATGTAATCGGCCCTCCCGCCATTGCCGCAAACACAGTTCCCCAGAACTGTTCGAGCTCTAATGTGTTTATAGTAATAAAGGTAACGAGAAAATATATCATAAAATTAGGTATATATGAAAGCAGGAATCTCAAATAGCTTCTAAGATTCATTTTGCGTTTAAATATAAACTTGCAGTTAAGCGAAAAGTTTATTGTTAAAGATATTATATATCCTACAACTGCCGCGAGGTTATCCTGTAGAAAAAAGTGCACAAGCCAGGAGAAAAAAGCCGCATTAAAAGTATTGATTATTCCTGCCAAGCAAAACTTTAAAAATTTTTTGTTTATAAATGTTTCTTTTGCTTTTTTTAAAATTTCAAACAAAAATAATCACCGCCTTTGATATTATTGTATCAAAAAAAGCGGTGAAAATCAATATATTCTATCTGTTGTGTTTTTTATCAAGCTCGACTATGCTAACTGCGGCATTGTGCGGAATAGGTTTCCACTCAACCTTCATAAATAAAGCAATAACCATCGAAAGTTTACCGATTAAATCGAATATCGGGAAGGTTATACAATACCAAACCTTTTTATACCATTTTATATGCATTATACGGCGATGCTCAATAATGAACACATAAGCCGCAGTAATTATGCCGTTAAAATACGAATAAAGAGTCCAGGCAAAGAAGAAAATTGTTAACATAGCAATTGCTTGCGCTACACTTCTTGATGCCCAATGAAGTCCAAACAATTTATAAATCCACTGAACAAAGTTAGGACCAAAACCTGCAGTTACCGTGTATCCCGTTGTACAAACAAGGATAACCCTCAATATGTAAACTATAACCTTTTTGAAAAATGATGTAAGCTGTCTTGGGAAAACAACCGTTAACATATCAAAACTCATAAAACGAAGCCTTATATTGTTAATAAATCTTCCAAAGACGGTTTTGGGCACATTACAAATGGCAGGGTCGTTAGCCTTGCCACCCGTATAAAAGATATGCGAGAAAAGTTGACCACCTGTTTCAACAAAGGCTTGCAAGTGTCCCTTTGCCCAACGAATACGTTGACGCATGGCAATTTTTATATCAACGGGTTGTTCATCATAGAATTCTGCCTCATTGTTATAGGAAATCTTATACCCCTTTGCTACTGCATCGGCACAAAAAGCACGGTCCTCCGTAAGACTTGTATAATTCCAGCCATCCTTTATAATTTCCCAAGAGAATAAAAATCCTGTACCCTGAATTCGTGTTGCTAAACGGAAGAGTGACCTTGCTCGGTGCTCGTTTCTGACCGTTCTAAGCCAATGTACACCGTAAGATGCCGCTATCCAATTATCGTCAAAATTCTTGGTGTTTCTATAAGAGGTTACTATTCTCTCCCCTGCATCAAATGAATCGTTCATACGGGAAATAAAGTCTTTTTTAAGAAGATTATCTGCATCAAATATAAAATAGCCCTCGTAAGAATCTATGCCATAATCTCGCCTTATACACTCAACAAGATACTGTAAAGCAAAACCTTTTGTGCGGTGCTCGGTATCATGCCTTTCGTAACAAATAGCACCCTCTCTACGTGCCGCTTCGGCAGTTCCATCTGTGCAATTATCTGCTACCACGAAGATATCAACAAGTTCACTTGGATAATCCTGCATCCTTATACTCTCGATAAGATTGCCTATAACTGTTTCTTCGTTACGAGCAGCTATAAGGATTGCGTATTTATGAAAATTTTTGGCTTTCGGAAATTTTCTCGTTGCCACCACACCAGTTAACCTATAAATAGTGCGATAATCATAAAGATAAGAAATTATTTTTGAAATTGTGTTAATTACTTTAATAACAGCGGATATAACACTCATTCACTTGCCTCCCAGAATAGTTTTAGTAATAGATATTACCTGTTTCAAAGGTCACTGTTTCTTTGCTATATTGTCTAATCTTTTATTTCTGAAATAAAGAACTAAATCAATAGCAACCATAACAAAATTTAGTACGTAGAAAAATAAAACATACCACTTTTGAGCAAAATCTGCCATATAATTTTCATTTAAAAACTTTGAAGTTATACCGGCTATGTATCCAAAAAGAATAAGGCACAAAAAGGCAAGGCTTTTGCCCTTTGTTGTTCGTGCTTTATAAGATTTTATCACATTAAGCGGCCACGATGCCCCAAAACTTACAATCATTATTATCTCTAATAATTCAGACATAAATTTCACCGTTCCTTTTATTTTTCCTACTTATTATACTCTCTGTTAATAGAAATTTCAACTTATATATTTTATATTATATTGCACTCTCTTTTCTTGACATTAGAAAGCATTAATTGTATAATAAATAGGCTAATAAATATGCGGATATGGCGGAACTGGCAG
>JAZUMI010000088.1:0-6658 GCA_045603505.1 Acutalibacteraceae bacterium | reverse complement strand
GTTACCCGGAATAAAATAAGTGGGACAAGGCATTTTCTTAAGGAACTCATCAAGGAAAATTTTAGTATAGCTAATTCCCTTTTCAACATACGAGCCGACATTGCACCAAAAATCCAATGAATAATCGCCAAGCATTAAAATAAGGTCAATTTTTTCCTTTTCATTTTCACTGTAAATATCCTCTATGAGCATCTCAAGGCGTTGTGCTTGAGAATATCCGTAAGACTCGTTATCGCACATATGAAGGTCTGAAAGCAAAAGCACCCTTGACATATTTTTCACCATTCCCAAACCGAATATTTTTATATAAAAATTTTAACACATCAAGTTGGTTTTTTCAAGGTAAGAAAGTGTTAAAATAAAAAAGAGCCAAAGCCTTTCGGCTTAAGCTCAGAGGGATTTACTTACTTTTCTATCTGTTTGCGTATGATAATTCCAATAATAATTAAAATAATATCCACTATCATAAAGGGAATATAAACAACATTCGGAATAGAAACAATAAATCTATCGACACAACTCAAAACAATATAAATTATAAATCCAATGGCAATTAAAAGGTCCTTTTTCATAAAAATATTTTCCCTGTTAAGTTCTTATTTATTATTTTCCTTTGCGGTGTTGATTGAAGCAATTAAAATTCGTTTTATTTCTAAGCAATCATCAAGTAAAGAACTACTCATTTTATCATCAATGTATTCAGACATATAAAGTAATTTAATCCAATATTCCGTTTCGGCGGTTTCTTTTAAGGCTATATGCATTTTAGAGATGAAATCAGCTTTGCTTTGACATAGTTTGCTTCATTTATGTTTGCACCTATACTTGTGCCACTACGAGCAACTTGTTTTGATATTACTGTTTCCTTTTTATTCTTAATTAAGTGCTGATGCAGTTTTACAATTCGTGCCGCAAAAGCAATAGATTTATCTATAAGTAAATTTTCTTTCATTCAAGACACCGCCTTTTCTTTTATTATAGCAGAAATCTAAGGCGAAAACAATTATTCATTATTCATCAGCGAAGCGACTCACATATTCATTATTCATTACGAAAATCCGTTTTTATGAATGATGAATATTGAATAATTAAAAATGAATAATACAAAACGAAAATCCCGCCGACAATAATCGACAGGATTTTCGTTTTGGCGGAGAGAGGGGGATTCGAACCCCCGGTGCGCTATTAACGCACACACGATTTCCAATCGTGCGCCTTAGACCAGCTCAGCCATCTCTCCAAGTGACCAAACTATTATACCTTTAAACCTTTAAAAAATCAAGGCTTTTTTACTATTTTTTATAATTTGTCAAAATTTCTTGCGCTCGGTTTATTAGCTTTTCCTTTAGATGTTCTGGTGCAGTTACTTTAATATCGTTGCCATAGTTCATAATCCATGTTACAAGAGCATCGCTTACTGCAGCTTGAACCGAAAAACTGAAGGTTTCATCAGTTACGTTTTTTATAAATATATTTTCGCCAAAACGGTCTATCACCTGTGGAATGGTTTTCTTGCTACAGCAAAGTTCAATCTCTTCAAGTTCGCCTGTATACATACCGAAAAGTCGTTTTGTATAATCTGTAACATCAAAACTATCGGTATAATCAGAAACAAGTGAAAAATGTCTTGCATCTTCTTGCGTTTGCCTAACATTCTTCATTCTATCAAGTCTTAAATGTATAAGATTATCATACTTCTCATAGTTTCCTATAACATAGTAATGGTCACCCTGCCAGGTAAGAGCATAAGGGCTTAGTTTTATTTCTTTTGTCATGGTGCCAAGCTCACGGTTTTCACCGAGAACCTTTGTGTGATATACAGCCGTTACCTTTCTTTTTTGTTCAATAGCATTACTAATACAATCAATAGTATAGTAAATTTCCTCGTTATCACACTTGCCTCCCGCATCTATATAAATTCCTTTTTCTCGTTGTTTAACCTGATAGGTGCTTAGCATAGAATCAAGTTTTTCTATAAGTTCGCGTGATTTTTTTGCGCTTATAAACTTTGCCGCTCTCACAGCATCTGAAAGCAGATAAATTTCGGGAACTTCGAACTCCCTTTCCCCTAAAAAGAAGCCACGCGGACTTGTTGATTTAACTATATCATAACCATAAAGGCAAAGTTCTTCAATATCATTATATATTGCCTTGCGCTCGGCGGTTATTCCGCGCGCCGATAACATTTCACATATTTGATTTGCGTTTATAGGATGTGTTTCATCGCTGTGTTTTCTTAGAATATCTACTATGTGCAAAATCTTTATTTTTTGACCGTACCTTGCATTTGCCATTTTTTAACTTCCTTCCTGAACTCCTCCAATGAATAAAAGGTATTAAGGATATCGAGCATTGCGTTTGGAGAAATATTTTCGGGCAAATCAAGATATTTAAGAAAATCTTCCCTTCTCCGCTTTGCCTCATTGCACCCCGAAAAGCCTACTTCATACATATCGGTTTTGGTGATTTCTCTCCTTTTACCCCGACTTTCTCCCATTAGCACACCGCTTTTTTCTAAAGCCTTTTTTATTATATCAGCGCTCATACCCTCAACACCGAGTGTACCCTCTTTAGAGGGTGTGCTTTTTCTTTTTTCCTTGCCGCAAATTTTAGGAATATAAACATTAACAATATTTGTGTTACCTGTAATATTCTTTATATGTGCACGGATAAGCGCCCCCGCACTATCACTATCCGTAATAACGATAACCCCTTTTTCCTCGGCTATTTTACGGATAAGTTTACACTTCGCTTTATCCTTGAATATGCGAAATCCATCGGTTGCAATAATATGCGCATCTATTATATTTTCGAGGGTGATTTTATCATATTTCCCCTCAACTATTACTGCGCTATCAAGTTTAATCAACCGCTTCACCTTTAGCAATAATATAAATAAGCCTTACAACAAGCTGTTCTATTATTACCCTTTCATCCGAACGGAAACTTTTAATTGAGTTTTCTGCCTTTCGTATTGTATCAAGGCATAGCAATAACTTTTTTTCATTTATTTTGTTGAGATATCGCTCGGCTTTATCAAGCAGAAAACTTCTATTTTTATACTCGAATTTTTCTGCCACTTCCTGTTTTTTTATGCCGCCTCTTTTAGCAGCAAAAAGCCTGTACATATCAACAAAACAAGACGAAACATTATAAAGAATATGATGTGCCTCAATCTTCGAAAAGAAGAGTTCATCAACCATCTTTATTGCTTCTTCGGTTTTAAGTGCAAAAATTTTATCGGTTAGGTTATAAACCGATGCCTCGGGCGATTTTACAGAGACCTTATCCACAATTTCTTTAGTTATTAGACCCTTTGGTGCGAAGTTGCAGAGTTTTTCAAGTTCGTTTGCTAAAACAAGTATTTCTTCACCAACAAGTTCTATTAGGTATGCCGCAGTAGACCTTTCCATTCGGCAACTGCGTTTTGCCGCACCGTCACAAAGCATTTTTGTAAGTTCTGCCGAACTTCTGTGGTTTAGTATAACTGCTTTTCCGCCACTCTTCTCTGCGGCTTTAATCAGTTTCTTTGCCCTGTCATTTTTCTTGTAATCAAATACAGTAGCCTCAAAGACGAATATTATAAGGGTTGTTTCAAAGTTTTCTTC
The DNA here is from genome assembly GCA_045603505.1 of Acutalibacteraceae bacterium. Taxonomy (GTDB): domain Bacteria; phylum Bacillota; class Clostridia; order Oscillospirales; family Acutalibacteraceae; genus UBA737. Next base: position 3,050 of record JAZUMI010000088.1, on the reverse strand, counting down.
GGCTATTTTAATAAGTCTTTCAAAATCTGTAGAATCTGCCTTAGTAAAATCATAATCTTTAAGAATTATACATTTTTTATCTGCCATCATAGGAAACTGCATGGCAAAATCGTAAACCTCTTGCAAATCACATTTACCTGTGAACTTGCGGAAGTTAAAAACATCTTCGCTAGATGCCGCCGTTTTAGATAGCTTGGTTGTATACATTTCCTTAAGATAACTATCATCGCCAAAAAGGATATATGTTCCCATTGCATTCTTTGAAGAAATATCCTTTTTTAGCACCTCTTCATAAACCGCTGCCATCTACTTCGCCTCCGTTTCCGATAGTATTTTAGCCTTCATTTTATTTAATTTTAACACACTAACACGATAGTTGCAAGCAAGAAGCAAAATTAAAGTTAATATCAATATTATTATACAAATAACTGTTAAGTATCTAGGTGTATCTACAGTTGCAAACGGCAATGTGCCGAAAAACACTATAACTGTGTTTATGTACTTAGTTATTATGGCAGCCGGTAATAGAACAACTTGCGAAATCAAGGGCGATAAAAGATTCACAAGCAATGCAATCGCTGCTACTATAAGTGCATAAGTAACGAACGCAGATATAAGTAAATTAGTTATAATTCCAACTATAGAAATATATCCGAAATAATACACTAATACAGGTAATGTCATAACTGTAGCCGAAATGCTAAGCGCCGTATTTTCAAGAATATAACCTGTTATTTTCTTTCCGCTTTTAAAAGTCTTTTTCAGTATTTCGGTAAAGCGCGGTGCCACTACTAAAACTCCAAAGGTAGAAAGCACCGACAGAATAAAGCCAACATTAAAAATCAAAAGCGGTGTAAAAATCAGAAGCAGCGTGACTGCACTTCCAAGATTGTTACAGGTTGTGTTTGGTCTATCAACAATAAATGAAAGCGCCATAAACAGATATGTAACACCCGCCCTTAAAATTGATGCAGAAAATCCGCACAACACCGACATAAAGATAACCGTTAACACTATTATAAATGCCTTAAGATATTTGTTATAGAAAAATTTTTGTGATATTTTCGTTACAAAATTCATTACTATCGAAAGATGCATACCTGAAACAACCATAACATGTGCAACTCCTGAGGCTTTGACACATCCGTAAAAGAAGTCGCTCATAAAAGAGCGGTCGGATGAAGTAAGTGCACATAGAGTTGCCGCCTCATCATAAGATAAATATGAGAAAAGATATTCACTAATATACCCACGCAAATTACCTATAAAAGAATAAAGCTTATCCCCTGCTATTTCGATTATTTCAAAGTCATAAATATAGGTTTGAAGAAAAATTCCGTTAGAATAAAAATTCAACCTATTATATCTATCCGCCATATTCTCAATCTTCGCATCAATGGTTATTATATCTCCAAACTGTAATTCATCGGCCTTATCCCCGTTATAACCTACAAGTATTTTCTCCCCTTTTTCAATACCGTTTGCATTTTTATTTTTAACCGTAAAACTATAGTAGTCTTCGCCATGGCAATATGGTTTACTTGTTACTATAAATTCACCTTTTGTTGTAAAATTAACACGTTTATTTATAGAACTTATATGATTAAGTGCAGAAAGCATACTTATTCCTACCACGATAACGCAGAATAAAGTAAACATAACTTTAAAGTTCACTCTTACAAGAGCTAGAACGAAAAATAAAACTATTAAAGTGAGCATAAAATAGAACGCATAAGAAGGAAACTTAAAAGATAAAACGATTATAAAAATCGAGAAAATAGCACTAAATATCATTGGAAATTTTTTTGCTAGTTTTATCATTTTTCTCCCCCTTAACAAAACAAAACCCCGAAAAATTCGGGGTGTGTCTCATTTTTTTCTAAATATAAAAATTTTACTTGCAATATAATTAAGTATAATCACAATTACATTAGAAAATAATTTCCACAAAAGCGAATTTCCACTTAACACATCTACTGCAACATACATAATTGCAACATCAAAAAGCCCTGTTAATGCCCTGCAACCAACAAAGGATAAAACCTCGTGTTTCATGGTTGTTTTCTCAAACGAAGAACTTTCAAAAACGAAAAGTTTATTTGTGATGTATGCAAATGCTACCGATAAAATCCAGGCAATAACAACCGATACTGTGTTTTCTATCTGCAAAATATTATAACATAAATAGTAAGCCGCTACATTGACCGCCGTTGTCAAACACCCGAACAAAAGGTAGAAAAAAAATTGTTTATACTTACTCATAAATCTTAATAAGCCTTGCCCCAATAAAGCATATGCTTAGCCTTTTTGCCACAGCAAACACAAGTGTCACCGATTTCTTGCTGTTCAAAGGGGATACATCTTGAGGTAACACCTGCCACCTCTTTGAGTTTATCCTCACACTCACGGTCGCCACACCACATAGCACGGATAAAGCCGGGCTTGTTATCGGCAATTTCAGTCATCTCCTCAAGAGAATGAGCATCGTAGGTCATCTTTTCTCTTCTCTCAAGAGCCTTGTTGTAAAGCCCGTCACGAACTGCGGTTAAGAACTCGGGTATTTTGGTTTCGAGTTCATCAAGGCTAACAACGGTCTTTTCGCCGTTATCGCGCCTTACAACAACGCAAACATTATTTTCGATATCGCGGGGTCCGAGTTCAATTCTTAGCGGAACACCCTTCATTTCATATTCGGCAAACTTCCAACCGGGCGATTGGTCTCGGTCATCAATCTTTGCGCGGCAAACCTTTTTAAGTCTATCACAGACCTCATTTGCCTTATCGAGAACGCCCTCTTTATGTGTTGCAATCGGGATAACAACCGCCTGAATAGGTGCAATAGCAGGAGGAAGAACAAGACCGGAATCATCTCCGTGGGTCATGATAACCGCACCGATAAGTCTTGTTGTTGTGCCCCATGAAGTTTGGAAGGGATGCACCTGATTATTGTTTTTATCGGTATATTCAATTTCAAATGCTCTTGCAAAGCCATCGCCGAAATAGTGCGAAGTTCCGCTCTGCAAAGCCTTACCGTCATGCATAAGCGCTTC
>JAZUMI010000087.1:0-21986 GCA_045603505.1 Acutalibacteraceae bacterium | reverse complement strand
TTTTTCTATTGACAAAATGTTTATTTATGGTATAATAATTTTTGCTTATTTGGACCAGTAGCTCAGTTGGTTAGAGCAACCGGCTCATAACCGGTTGGTCCGGGGTTCGAGTCCCTGCTGGTCCACCAAATAAGTATATTTTTTTCTCTACAACAAAAAAGAGGAAAAATGGAGCCACATAAGTCCACGCATCAGACTACGCGTAAACGCTTGTCTTCTGCGGCAGGGACATTCACTTTAAAAACGCTCCACCGGAGCCTTTTTAAGAGCGAAACTGCTGGTCCACCAAATAAGCATTATTTTTTTGAACAACTTAATTTGGTGCATAAAACGAGCCACATAAGTCCACGCATCAAGTATCGTGAAAATTAAATATAGGGGTATGGTGTCAATGGTAGCACACCGGTCTCCAAAACCGTTTGTGAGGGTTCGAGTCCTTCTACCCCTGCCAAAAAAAGACAGTCTTCGGACTGTCTTTTTTTATCCAAGCGAAGGCTTGGTATGCAATCCGCGATAGCGAAATGTAATCACACTTTGGTGTATATGGCATCACTGTACCGTGTATTTATTTGGATTGATTACATACAATACTTCGTATTGATTATATCCTCGGGTTCGCCAATATTTAATATGTAGCAGTTCAGGAAAAACCTGGAACGAATCTTCACTTATGGAAGCATTGATAAAATGCAAATAACCAATTTTATAAATTGACAAATAATACGTAAAGTTTTATAATCTAATTACTGATTTTGAGAAGGGAATTAGTATATTTTTGACGGCAGGTATAAAAATTAATATTAACGGCAATGCCGAAATTTTAAAAAGTTGGGTGTAAATATGAAGTATAGAGTAGGTATTGATTTAGGCGGAACAAATATTGTTTCGGGTGTTGTTGATGAAAATTACAATATAATTGCCAAAGCAAAACTAAAAACTAACTGTCCAAGGAGTGCGCAGGAGATTATAGCTGATATGGCCAAAACAGTGACACTCGCTCTCGAAAAGGCAGGGATTGATATTTCTCAGGTCGATTCTGTGGGCGTGGGTGCGCCTGGTTCTATCGAGCCGAAAAGCGGTATTGTTCTTTATTCCAATAACATAGATTTTAACAATGTTGAGCTTGGGAAAATTCTTTCAAACCTTTTAGGTAAGCCGATTTTTGTGGAAAACGATGCTAATGCCGCAGCTTATGGCGAATATCTTGCAGGTGCAGGTAAAGGCACAGAAAACTTTGTGATGATAACACTTGGAACAGGTGTAGGCGGCGGTATTATTATAGACGGTAAACTTTTAGTTGGCTCAAATTACTCAGGCGGCGAGTTAGGTCATACTGTTATTGTCGAGGATGGTGAGCAATGCACCTGCGGTAGAAGAGGATGTTGGGAGGCTTATGCCTCGGCAACCGCACTTATCCGTCAAACAAAAGAACAGATGCTCATAAGCCGTGATTCTATAATGTGGCAGCTATGCGAGGGTGATATCGAAAAAGTTAACGGTTTGACCGCTTTTGATGCAATGCGCGCAGGAGATGCTTCGGGCAAGCAGGTTGTTGATAAATATATAAACCATATTGCAACAGGTGTTGTAAATCTCGTTAATATTTTTCAACCCGATGTTCTTTGTATCGGTGGAGGAATATGCAATGAGGGCGAGGTTTTAACCGCTCCCATTGAAAAGAAACTGCTAATTGAGGACTATGCGCGATATGTTGATAAAAAAGCGCAAATCAAAACCGCAACACTCGGTAATGATGCGGGAATAATCGGTGCAGCATTTTTAGGTAATTTAAGATAATAAAAAAAAGGGCGGAAATTTCCGCCCGTTTTTTATATGTTCAGTTTAGAGCGTACGGTGTTTATATATGCTTTAGGAGATTGCCCCGTTTCATTTTTGAAAAGTCGGCAAAAATAATGCACAGAATTAAAACCTAAATTTTCGGAAATTTCAGTAACGGTTAAATTGTTTTCGCGAAGCAGGCGCTTTGCTTCTTTGATTTTTAATTTATTTATATAGTTTAAAATTGTTGTTGAATATTCGTTTTTAAAGCTTTGGCAAAGCGAGGTTTTATTTATACCGAAAAGGAAGCAGATGTTATCAAGTGTAATTTTTTCCTTATAATGTTCGCTTATGTATCGGTGTATAGATTCAAGCTTATTATCGGAATGTTCGGTTATCTGAGGTGAAGAGGGAATTTGGTTTGTGCGAATAAGGGAGATTAAGAATATTTCTAATCGAAGTTTTAACATTTGGTCTGCCCCGAAAGGATATTCATCTCGTTTTTTCATATCAAGCATATTTGGGATGTCGTAGGGCGGAGCATAAACATTCATTCCCTCATTAACAGTTTCGGCGAGCATTCTCTTCTGGTCAGATGTGAGATTAACAGGGGAGTGTGAAAACTGCTCGAGATATTTTGAATTACATTCAAAGCCGATTATAATTACATTTGGAGAGGCGCCGCTCTCACATTTTAAAGCGTGGTGCTCAAGTGGGCAGTGAACTATCATTTGTCCATTTGATAGCTCACCTGTGTAGTTATCGGCATAAACGTTTATGCATCCGTTATCAACATAAACAAGCTCGAAAAAATTATGCGAATCGGATTTTGTGTTATATTGATTAACAAATTCAAAATAATGAACATTAGCAATTTTTGTAACATTAACAGGTATTTCAAACTCTTTTAGCTTAAAACTTATCATATATACACATCCTCCCGTTAGTTATACAATATTAAATCAACTTAATATACTCCAATTATAAATTTTTGCTTATCATTTGTCAATAACAATCATTTCCAATTTATGATAAAGCAAAAAAAAAGAAATATAATGCAAATACAAGTTAAATCAAATTTGTTATAATTTTAATATATAATATAAGGAGGTTTTCCAATATGGCAAACAGAATATGTATACCCGATTATGAATATAAGGAGAGAATTGCAAGAGCGGCAAAACTCATTCAGCAAAGAGGCCTTGATGTAATGGTGGTTTGCAGCACCGAGTCAGACTATGCTAATGCTCGTTATTTCAGTGGATTCTGGCCTCTTTTTGAGCGTGCAGGTGTGGCTATTTCGGCAAATGGCGATGCAGCTTTACTTTGCGGACCTGAGTCTTCAATTTTTGCAAAGGATTTCGGTAAGCTCGATAAGGTTTTCGTTCTTAAAGAGTTCAGAGAGTCTGCAGACCCTGCATACCCTGAATTGAAGGCTGATACCTTTGCTGATGTTTTCAAGAGCATTGGTGTTACAGGAAAAAATATCAAAATAGGTCTCGGTAGCTATGTTGAATGCACATTACCTATCTACGAAGGATTAAAGGAATATTATCCCGATGCCGAAATCGTTAAGTGCAACGATATAATGGTTGAACTCAGAAAAATCAAGAGTGAAAATGAGCTTGCTTGTATTAAAGAGGGCTTCAGAATTATTGACATTGCAACCGATGAGGTTATCAGAAACTTAAAACCGGGTGTAACTGAGCTTCAGATGGTTGGTATTGCTCAAAAGGTTATTTATGAAGAAGGCGCTGAATATGAGGGTCTTCCTATGTATGTATTCAGTCAGGAATCTACAAGACATGCTATTAGCCGTTCTACATACAAAACCATCAAAAAGGGTGATATCGTTCAGCTTAACCTTTCTGCTAAGATTGACGGTTATTCTCCTGCAACAGGTATACCCGTTATAATGGGCAAGCTTGATGATGAGAGAAGAAGATATATTGAATTCTGCTTGAAGGCTCACGAATGGACCGAAAAGCAAATTAAGGCCGGTGTTATGGCTTCCGATATCGCAAAGGGCTTCTATAAGTTATATGAAGAAAACGGATATAAGGATAGCTTCGTTTATGGCCCATGTCATGGAACAGGTATGATAGAGGTTGAAGCTCCTTGGATGGAAACCACATCTGATTACTTGTTAGAGAAGAATATGACATTCCAGGTTGATACCTTTATTTCAGGCCCCACCTTTGGTTGCAGATGGGAAAAGGGTATTGTTGTAACAGAGGACGGATGTAGGTCAATGACCGATTATCTTAAGAAAGGAATTATAGAAATCGATGTCTAAAGGTATAGGAAAAAAAATATGGCTAATACCCGATTGTGAACTTCCAAAAGAGGGTAAGGGCGTACTTAAGGGACATGAGTCTGTAATTGTTGTCAATGATAGCAGTGAAGAAGCAAAAATAAAGGTAACGCTTTACTTTGCCGATAAGGATACGTATAATGATATAGAGTGGACTGTTGGTAGTGGCAGAGTTAGATGTTTCCGTATGAATAATGTTGAAGATATGTGCGGATATGTTGTTCCTTTTGATGAACAGTATGCTATGAAGTTAGAGTCAAGCGAAAATATTGTTGTGCAGTATGGCAGACTTGATAATCGTCAGAAAAATCTTGCTTACTATACAACATTGGGTTATTCAGAATAAGGAGAAGAAGTTATGTATTTACTAAAATCTTTCCCGAGAGAATGTGAATATGTTAAGAAAAACAATATCCCCCTTGTAATTGCAGGTGGAACGGTTGAATATCACGGTCCCCACTGTTCTTATGGATGTGATGCGCTTATTGCAGAGGGACTTATTGAAAAATTAGCCGAACGAAAAGAGCTTATGATTGCTCCTTCGGTTAATTATAGCCCTTCGAGCTATGCTGTAGGTGATGCAACAAGCGGAACGGTGCATATTGAGGAAAATGCTTTTGAAGATTATCTTTATTATATTTTCATGAGCTTGCTTTCTTCGGGCTTCCGTAACATCTATGTGATAATTCATCATCAGTTTGAGCAGGAATCCTTAATGCCGATGACACTTTCTTATATGAAAGCCTCTAAACGCGCTATTATGGCATACCTTGAAAAGACCAAAGGTCAAGGTTGGTGGGGAAGCGAGAGCTATAAGGATTATTATGACAATCTTGAGAATGACGATAATCCTTTTGGCTGGATTAAGGTTATCCCAACTATGAACTGTGAAGTGCAGAATGCAACTGGCTATGACCATGCAGGTCTTTATGAATCATCTATGCTTATGGCGCTCTATCCTGAGGCTGTTAAACTTGACAGACTTGGTGATATCAAGCATTGGTTTACTGAAAATGCTGCAGGCGCAAATGCCGAGATTGGTCAAAAAATGGTTGATTTATCTCTTGATTATTTAGAAAAAACTGTAATTTAATAAAAGTGACCGTAACGAGGCGAGCCGAGAAGCTCCGCTTTGTTACGGTTGCATTTTTTGAAAGGAAGAGCTTATGAGAGTATATTTGAAGAAAGAGTATTTCGGCGAAAAGGAAACGGTTCTTTTAGAAAATGGAAATATGCGAGCAATAGCCTTTAAATACTCTACGGGTGTTTGTGCTGTAAGAGTAGAGAATAGCAGAGGTTACTTTATAATTTTGCCATTTCAAGGTCAACAAATATGGAGAGCCTTCTTTGATGGCCATGACCTTGTTATGAAGACAAAGTTTAGTGAACCTGCGCCTACAACTGAATATCTCCAAACCTACGGTGGATTTCTGCTGCACTGCGGTATAAATGCTTTCGGAGTTCCACAGGCAGACGATAACCACAAACAACATGGTGAAATCCCCAATGCCGAATATAAAATTGCTTATATAGAATGCGGGGAAGATTATATAGGTGTTGGCGGAAGATTTGATTTTGATGTTTCTTTCACCAAAAACTATTCATTCTCACCAATATGCAAACTTTATGAGGATGATACGGTACTTAAAATTGATATAGAGCTTGAAAACAGAAGACATTATCCGATGGATTATATGTATCTTTGTCATATCAACTTTCACCCAATTGATAATGCGCAGTTAATTTATAGTACAGATTACGATAGCGAGCATATAAAGGTTTATAAAAGCATAGGCGATAGTGTTGAAAAAGAACGTGCTGATAAGCTTTTAGCGTATATGGAAAAGGTGGAAAAAGACCCCGAAATTCATAATACAGTCGGTGCAGATGGGCAAATTTACGACCCCGAAATTTGCTTTAGTGTTAAGTATAAGGGTGATGAGCAAAATCGAGCATATACTTTGCAGTACACGCCAAATGGTGCTTACTATGTAAGCCATCCTGTTGACGTTTTGCCCGAAGCAATCCGTTGGATTTCGAGAACCCTTGATGAAGATTCAATGGGTATGGTATTGCCTTCAACTGCAGAGCATTTAGGATATCAGAATGCTAAGAGAAAAGGTCAACTTAAATATTTAAAACCGTTAGAAAAGATAAACTTCAGTATTGAAGCAGGATATCTCGATACCGAAAGAGCAAATGCGGTGAAAGACCATATTGAAGGTTTTGCAACTTGTAAAGTGTGATAGTACTATATAATAAGGCACGAACTTTAAAAAAGTTCGTGCCTTTTGCCTTGTTTATACCACTAACTTAAAACTATAGTAACTGATTTTTGCAACCGTTTACAGTGCGGTAGGCCGAGTAAAATTCGTATGTTGTACGCGACATATTATCATAAGAGCATAGCGATATAATTTATTGTTTTTCTCAAAAAAATGTGTTACAATCTAACAGGTAAGTTTAAAACATTTCACTAATTTTGCCACACTCAACCAACGGTATGTAGACTTATTAGAGTTTGTTGATTACACTGATAACAAAGGAGGAAGTTCTATGAACCAAGTGAAAATTGGTAAATTCATTGCCGAATGCCGAAAAAAAGAAAATTTAACGCAAGCGCAGTTGGCAGAAAAAATGGGTATTACCGATAGGGCAGTATCAAAATGGGAAACAGGCAGAGCAATGCCCGATTCCGCAATAATGCTCGAGTTGTGTGATATCCTTAAAATCACCGTAAATGATTTATTGAGTGGGGAGATAGTTGAAATGGAAGATTATAATAAAGAATTAGAAAAAAACTTACTTGAAATGGTAAAACAAAAAGAAGAAAGTGATAAAAGGTTGCTCACTCTTGAATGGGTTATCGGTATCCTATCTTGTATAGTTTTATTTATTCCCATATTTGTCGCAGCATTGTTGCCAATGGAAGAATGGGTGCGAACTATACTTATATTCTCAGGTTTTATTCCGGCGTTGATTGGTTTGCATTTTGCCATAAAGATTGAACAAACTGCCGGATATTATGAGTGCAAACATTGCAAACACAAATATGTTCCAACAATCAATGCGATGTATGCTGCACCGCATATCGGCAGAACAAGATATATGCGTTGTCCTGAGTGTGGCAAAAAGTCGTGGCAAAAAAAGGTTTTAAGGAAAGAATAACAAACAACCAGTTAAAATAACCTTGGTTTTAAAACCAAGGTTATTTTTTATCAAAAAATTTATAAAAAATTAAAAAATTGCAAAATGGTATATGGTATATTATAATGTATGTAATAATTGTAACTGTTTGGAGGCATATAAATGATTGAAGTAAAAGGACTAAGTAAGTCTTACGGCACAAATAAAGCCGTTAAAGATGTAAGCTTTTCCATAAGTAAAGGAGAAGTAGTAGGTTTCCTCGGTCCTAACGGTGCGGGTAAATCCACAATAATGAACATACTAACAGGATACCTTTCTCTTTCGGGCGGTACTGTTAGTATTGATGGGTTTGATATTCTTGAAAACCCTGAAAATGCTAAAAAGAGAATAGGTTATTTGCCTGAAATACCACCTCTTTATCCTGATATGACAGTTAAAGAGTATTTGAAGTTTGTGTATGAACTCAAAAAGGTTAAGTTGGCAAAAACTGCACATATGGACGAGGTTATGAGCCTTGTTGGGGTTGACACAGTTGCGCAAAGACTTATAAAAAATCTTTCAAAGGGTTACCGTCAGCGTGTGGGCCTTGCAGCAGCGCTTATCGGAAATCCCGATGTTATTATTCTTGATGAGCCAACTGTAGGACTTGACCCGAAACAGATTATTGAAATAAGAAACTTAATTTCAAGACTTGGCGAAAACCACACAATTATTCTTTCTTCCCACATTCTTTCTGAAATTCAGGCGGTTTGCGAGAGGGTTATTATCATAAATAAAGGCGAAATTGTTGCCGATGATTCACTTTCAAACCTTGCAGAGAATCTTTCAAAAGATATAACATTAACCCTTACCGCTAAGTGTGACGGCGAGGCTGTGTTTAAAGCGCTTAACGAAATAGAAGAAATAAATGAACTTTCACTTCGGGCAACCGAAAGGGAAGATGTTTTCGAATTTACAATTAAACCCGAAAATGATGCCGATATAATCGAAGAAATCTCCAAAACGGTTACACAAAATGGCGGTATTATACTTTCATATTCTTCGGATAACGCAACGCTTGAACAGATTTTCTTAAGACTCACTGAAGAAATAGTTGAAGAAGAGAATTTAGAAGAACAAGAAATACTTGATGAAGAAATACAAGAAGAGATTGAGGATATAAAGGAAAGCGAGGTGGACGCAGATGACAGCAGTATTTAAAAGAGAGTTTAAAGCATATTTTTCAAGTCCTGTGGGATATGTCATCCTAGCGGTTTACTTCTTCTTTTTAGGACTTTTGTTCTCGGTATCGTATGCTTACGGTGATTCGGATATAACATCGGTAATTGGTGGTGTTACACTGCTTAGCGCATTTGCAACACCGATTTTAACAATGCGTCTAATAAGTGAGGATACTCGCCAGAAAACTGACCAGATACTTATAACTGCACCCGTTAAGCTTTCGGGAATAGTGTTAGGAAAATTCTTTGCGGCGCTTAGCGTTTTTGCACTTTGCTTTGCACCAACGGTTATTTTTAGGGCAATAATCGGTGCGTATGTTGATATTGAAATAACATCATACTTATACGCGCTTTTTGGTATGCTCCTTTTAGGCTCAGCACTTATTGCGGTGGGTATGTTTATTTCTTCACTTACAGAGAGTCCTGTAATAGCGGCGATACTGAGTATTGCGGTTAATATGATTGTAATTTATATGACATCCTTTGCACAAATTACAAATAATAGCTTTTTGTCAACACTTTTCGAAGAAATGGCCTTTATTGACAGATATCAGAAATTCACTGAGAATGTTTTTTCCATTCCCGATATTGTGTATTTTTTAAGTATAACAGCGGCATTTGTATTTCTTACAGTTCGTTCGCTTGAAAAGAAACGTTGGAGTTAAGGGGGTAGATAAAAATGGAAGAAAATAGAAACGAATTTCTAGAAGAACAAACCGAAACACTCCCCGAAACTATAGATAACGAGCCGATAATTGAAATAAGTGAAGAAGAGCCGAAGAAAAGGGACCTGCGTTTTATTAAAAAAGGCTCTTATTCTGCCGCTATAACTGCAATTTCCCTCGTTGTTCTTTTTGTTATAAATATATTTGTGAGTGTTCTTTCGGACAAGGTAAATCTTGAGTTTGATATGGCGAGAGATAAAGCATCTTCTATTACAAAAGAAAATCTTGAATTTCTTGAGGGTATTGAAGATTCGGTTTCGGTAATATTCTGCGCAGATAAGGCAAGTTATGCAGGGGGAATGATGAATTCTTATGCCGAGTCGAGTAGTATTTACGGCGGAACGGAATATTATAAACAAACCATTACCCTTATTGATAAATACGCCGCGGCGAATGAAAAAATCAACGTACAGTTTATTGATACACAAGATTCCTCCTTCGCCCAGGTAACTGCAAAATATCCCGAAGAAAGCATAAATTACGGCGATATTATAGTATCGGTTAATGACGGCGAGAATGAGCGTTATAAGAAAATAGGTTTTACAGATATATATGAAGTTGAGCAGAATAACGAATATGCTTCTTACGGATATTCTATCTACGATGTTACGGGAAGTAATCTCGAAACAAAACTTTCGGGTGCTATAGAATATGCCATTTCCGGTAAAACCGTAAACTATGCAATTCTTACAGGTCATTCAAAAACCGATTATACCGAGGAATATAAAAAGATGCTCGAGCAGAACAACCATACTGTAAGTGTGGTAGATTCGGCACTCATTACAAATATTTCCAAAGAATTTGATGTTATAATAATTGCGGCGCCCACAACTGATTTTGCGCCCGAGGAAATAAAGGCAATTGAAACGTTCCTTGATAATGGCGGAAAATTAGGCAGAGGCCTTATCTATTTTGCCGATGCAACTGTACCGCTTCTTCCAAATTTAAGCGGATTTTTATCAGATTGGGGTATAAAGCAGAGCGAGGGCATTTTATTTGAAACCGATGAAAACAACTATATGCCCGAAAGACCGACTGCGATGGGACTTTTCCCCGATGCTGAGAGTGCCCTTACCAAAAATATGAATATTTTCTGCACAGCCGCAAATGTTCCGCTAACAAGCAAGGAGACAGATGAAGGTATAACAGCAACAAGTATTATAAAAACAACCGATTCGGTTATAAATGCGCCGCTTGGAACATCGGATAGTTTTACAGGTGCTTCTGATTATAAAAAGGAAAGTTTTTCGGGACTCATAGAATCACAGAAAACTTCAAAAGAAGCCGAAAAGGTAAGTTGTATTTATGCCTTCAGTAGTGTGGAATTTATCCACTCTGAGTGGACACAGTATAATAACTTCTCAAACCTTGATATTGCGCTTAATGTAGCAGAAAAATCGGGTGGAGTTAGTGAATCTGGTGTATCTTTTGTTACTAAAACTATAACTAACGAGAGTTTTTCGGGCTCTGTAACCGAATCTTCTGCAAACACAGTAAGAATAATTTTCGTATTTCTTATCCCCGTTTTTGTGTTGGCAATAGGTATTTATATCTTTATTAAGAGAAGGAATGCATAATGGAAAATAAAGATTATTCTATATTTGATGCACCGCCCGAGCATAACGATGAAAGTGCACAGGAATCTTCGCCACGCAAAAAAGTGATACCGCTGATAGCAGGTGTGCTTTGTGCGGCAATAATCTTCGGTCTTGCGTTTGTTGTTGCAAGATATATGCCAGAACAAAAGAGCGAAGAAGAGAAAAATGAGTTTGAACCCTTTAAGATAATCGAAACATCTTCTTACGATTTCACAAAGGTTACAGTAGATAACGGCAAGGAAAAAATAGAACTTTATTCAGAAGAGAAAACCGAAACTGATGAAGAGGGAAACGAAAAAACATCAACCGAGTGGTATATAAAGGGATATGATAAAACTGATGTTTCTTCAAAGATAACTGAAATTTTATCAACCGTTTCTAATATTGAGGTTGTTCGGGAAATATCTTCGAAGAGTGAAAGTGAATGCGGATTCGATTCTCCACGTTATAAAGTGTCGGTAGAAACAAAAGATAATAAGGGATACACCGTTTTAATTGGTGCAGATTCTCCCGATAATTTTGGTGTTTACCTTAAGTTTGCTGATAGCGAGAAAATATATCTTATAAGTGATAAGATTCTTGAGGGTCTTATCATAGATGCACAAAGTTTAGTTTCTTCTGAAACAAGCGAAGCGTAAAAAAAGGTGTCCACAAAATGTGGACACCTTAAAATTTTTATAATGTATTTTGTTCATCAAGAGAAAGGGAATAACTTTCAATAAATTCTTCCATAAAGATATCGGCTTCGGGAAGCTTAAGGTCATAAATTGCTTGGCGGTTTGTCTTTTCGGCAACTATGAATTCTTTATTACCCATAGCAATTTCTTCAATACACTTAATAAGTGCCGAAATTTTATCCGCCGCCTTTATGATTTTGGCAATTTCATCACTCGGATTATAGATTTTTTCGAAATCTTCACGCAAATCTGCGGGAAGCATATCGAGAAGTCGTTCTTCGGCTACCGCTTCAATTTCCTTGTATGCCTTTTTCATATCACGATTATAATATTTAATGGGTGTTGGTAAATCACCCGTAATAATTTCCGAAGTATCGTGAAAAATAGCACAGGTTGCGGCAAAATTTGCATCTACATTGCCGCCAAGTCTTTTATTTTTTATAACGGCAAGAGCGTGGGCAATTATTGCGGTTTCAAGGGAGTGTTCACTCAAGTTTTCATTTCTTGTGTTGCGCATAAGCCCCCAACGGTATATATTCTTCATTCTTGACATCATTGCATAAAAATGTTTTTGCATATTTTACTCATTCCTTCCTTGAATATTATACCATTTACTGATATAATATCAATAAGAAATTTTTAAAGGTGTGTTACAGGTGACTTTTTCTTTTTCAAAAGCAACAACACTAAAACCGCAAAAAAGCATGGCGCTTTCAACCTTTTTGATAGCATTGGCAGTAGCGGCGGCATTTTTTATCCCCTCTATGCTGATGGATAGAGGTTATTTTATATTTTACGGAGATTTTAATGTTCAACAAATTCCTTTTTATCAGGAGGCACACGCGGCTTTTAGGTCGGGTAACTTCGGTTGGAACTGGCTTACCGATTTGGGCGCAAACTTTATAAGTTCATATTCCTATTATCTTGTATCAAGCCCATTTTTTTGGCTAACGCTTCCTTTCCCTAACTGGTTTGTACCGTATCTTATGGGCCCACTTCTAATTTTGAAATTTGCTTGTTGTGCCTTGGCGGCTTATTTTTACATCCGTCGCTTCACAAAAACACCCGATGCCGCGCGAATAGGCGGTATGCTTTATGCTTTTTCGGGTTTTTCTATCTATAATATTTTCTTTAATGCGTTCCACGAAGCGTTTATAGTTTTCCCACTTTTGCTTTTGGCATTTGAACTTCTGTTAACCGAGAACAAGCGCGGAGTTTTTGCATTAATGGTCTGTGTTTGCGCAGTAACCAACTATTTCTTCTTCTTTGGAATGGCTGTATTTACGATTATTTATTTCATTGTTCGTATAGGCTCAGGTGCAGTTAAAGTAACCTTTAAGCGTTTTGCCGTTATAGCGTTCGAGGCGGTTCTCGGAGTTATTATGGGGGCGGTATTATTGCTTCCATCGTTATTGACTATACTCGGCAACAACCGTGTGGATAATATTTTACTTGGCTGGAATGCCATAATGTACGGTAAGGAGCAGATTTACCTGAATGTAATTGAGTGCTTCTTCTTCCCACCCGATATCCCATCACGTCCCGTTTTCTTCCCGGGTGCCGATGTAAAGTGGTCTTCCCTCGGCGGTTGGATGCCGCTTTTCAGCATGGTTGGTGTTTTCACATTCTTTATGCAGAAAAAAGGCCACTGGCTAAAAAGACTTATAGGTATATGCACTTTTATGGCATTGGTGCCCTTCCTTAACAGCGCATTTTATGCCTTTAACACGGCATATTATGCAAGATGGTTCTATATGCCCATCTTGATGATGAGTATGGCCACAGTTATGCTAACTGAGGACCGTGAAACCGATTGGAGCGGTGGCTTTAAATGGGTGCTTGGTATAACACTTGCATTTACTGCGGTAATTGGTTTCTTCCCACAGTATAATTCTGAAAATAAACTCATATTTGGTCTTTATTCACCCGATGTAAACAATACCTATGCGGTGCGTTTCTGGATAGCATGTCTGATAGCGGTTGTCAGTCTTTTGATACTTTATTTCGTATTATCAATGATAAGACAGAATAGAAAAGGCTTCTATAAAGTGGCGCTTATTTGCGTGTGTATTATATCTGTTATTTATGGAAACGTATATATAATGCAGGGCAGAGCGCACTCTTTCGACCAAGAAACTATTATGATAGACCAACTAATAGAGGGTAAAGTTCATCTCGACGAAGGGGATAACTACAGAATAGATTGTTATGACTGTGTTGATAACACCTCTATGTATTTAGGTTATCAAGGAATAAATGCGTTCCACTCGGTAGTGCCGAATTCAATCATGGAATTTTATCCTTATGTTGGCGTTACGAGGGATGTTGCAAGTAGACCCGAGACCGATAACTATGCGCTTAGAGGATTACTTTCGGTTAAATATCTTCTCAATCGTGTTGGTGCAGATGGCTTCATAGATGATGAAGGCAATGCAAAAATGCGCGGTTACAATTATGTAAAAACCGAGGGCGGATATTATATCTACCAAAACGAAAACTATGTGCCGTACGGTTTTTCGTATGACTATTATATGACCGAGGCGTTTTGCGAGAGTTATGAGGATAAAGAACGCGCAGCCCTTATGATGAAAGCGATTCTTTTGAACAACGAACAGATTGAAAAATACGGTAATATACTAAGCAATATTGAAACTCTTAACGGAGCTGATGCATCGGTTACAGGTGCAGATTCGCTTTTACTCGGATACGATAGTTATTCGAGCGACTGTAGGTTAAGAGCCACAACTTCTGCATACAGTTTTTCAATAGATAAAGGTGGATTCACTGCAAAGGTAAGAAGAAATGAGGAAAATCTTGTTTTCTTCTCTGTGCCTTATGAAGAGGGATGGAGTGCAACAGTTAACGGAAAAGAAGTAACTGTTGAACGCGTAAACAAAGGATTTATGGCGGTATTAGTTCCTGCCGGGGATAGCACTATAAGATTTAATTACGAAACACCCGGTCTTAAAATGGGTGCAGTTGTAAGTTTGTTCTCTCTTTGCGTATTTGCAGTATATATTCTCCTATCCGTGATTTACAGGCGCAAATTCCCAAGCGAAACGGAATATCCCGAGGGAGAACTCTTGCTCAATCAATGGAGAGAAGACGATGCGGCAGAAGAACTTGATAACGACCTTTACGATTCGTTAAAGCATAAAAGTCTATTTGATGATGACGATGATGCTGATTTAACAAAAATCCCACACATAGAAAGTGGTTTTGACGGTGGATTTAAAATCGATACATCCTTTATAAAGGATGATGAGGAATGATAAAAAGCACAGGTTTCGCTGAAACCTGTGCTTTTGCTTTTTTACCATTATTTAAAACGCACTTCACAGCCTAAAAATTCCTGACAGGCTTTAAGCCCCTCGGCGATAGTATTTTTAGTGCGGTTATATGATTGTTTAGTGCTTTCGGTAGATGCCGAAGATTCACTTTCTATAGGAATGATAGTGTACTGATAACCTCCACCGCCCGAGTATTTGTTAACCCACGTAGGAATGGCATCAACTGCCGAAAGAACAACATCGCCAGTGTTGTATTTATCGAGTGTATAACTAAAAATCAGTCCGTCCTCGGTGTGTCCGTTAGGGCTTGAAGAGATAAGATTTCTTCTTTGATTTGAAACGGCGTTACCAAGTGAGTAAGCACATATTGTCGTGTGCTCGCCACCCTCGGAATGAATGAGTTCTATAGGTTGAACAACATGAGGATGACCTCCAACTATCATATCAACACCAAGATTTGACAGTTTTTGAGCGATTGATTTTTGCCAGGTGTTCGCACTTAACTGATATTCCTCGCCCCAATGCAAATGGAAGGTTATAAATTCGGCACCATCGTTTTTCATGCTTTTTATCATTTCTTCGCATGTCTTATAAAATGATTCTATATCGGTATATGAAAAAGAATTTATTAGTTGGTTAGCATCGGTATCAAGGCGTATGCCGTTTAAATATTTTCTTCCTTGTTCACTTTCGGAATTGGTTGTTTCATAGGTAAAATCGGCAATACCGATTTTAATTCCTTTCACCTGTTTAATGATGTATTTTCCACCGGTTGTGTCTGAGCGTGTTCCTGTGAAATCAATGCCTTTTTCATATAGCACAGAGGCGGTGCGTGTAAGGCCGGAAAAACCTGTATCATAGGAGTGATTATTAGCTGTGAGAAGAAGAGAAATACCTGCATTCTTTATGGCATCTGCAAGACTGTCAGGCGTATTAAAGGATGGATAACCTCTGTAATCGCCTGCCTTTTCTCCGCCAAAAGTTACCTCAAGGTTTGCGCTAACGAGGTCGGCACTTTCGAATATCGGTTTTACCTCTTTAAAGAATGGCGAGAAATCATATTCTCCGCTTGCGGAATTATATGCACCTTTCAGTTGTGGAGAATGTGCCATAATATCTCCTATATTCAGTACAGTGGCACTGCTTACAACGTATGGCTCAGGTTCCTTTTCGGGCTGTGAAACAACCGAGGAAACCGAAGAGGTAATTTCTTGCGGCTTGTTATCTTTTTTTATTATTCCACTGATAAAATTTACAAAGGTTGTTATAATAGCCACAAGACCGATTAATATCGCAATACACACGCAGATAAAAATTCTTCGGCGTAAAATTGCTTTTTGTCTTCTTGTTCTTTGTTTTTTCATCTCTTTTATCCTTTTTTTATTCTTTTTAAATAATAACACAATAACATTTAATTTACAATATTTTATTGTTTCTTATTTGACAAGAACACAATATATGGTATATAATGTAAAATGAATATATTTATTTCGAGGAGTAGTGTTAATGGCTAAGGTTAATACTGAATATGGCAACGAAAGTATAAGTCAACTTAAAGGCGCCGATAGGGTAAGAAAACGCCCGGGTGTTATTTTCGGTTCGGACGGACTTGATGGTTGTGAACATTCCGTATTTGAAATTATTTCCAACTCAATAGATGAGGCACGCGAGGGCTACGGTAAGAAAATTGTTGTAACAAAATACACCGATGGCTCTATTGAGGTGCAGGATTTCGGCCGTGGTGCTCCTGTTGATTTTAACAATAAAGAACAACGCTTTAACTGGGAACTTTTATACTGCGAACTCTATGCAGGAGGTAAGTATGATACCAATGATGGGGCGAACTATGAATATTCTGTTGGTCTTAATGGCCTCGGTCTTTGTTCAACCCAATATTCCTCTGAATATATGGATGTTGAAATCAAGCGTGATGGTTATAAATATAGTCTTCACTTTGAAAAGGGTTATAATGTTGGAGGACTTAAAAAGGAAGAATATTCGGGTAGAGATACGGGAACAAAAACCCGTTGGAAGCCAGACCTTGAAGTGTTTACTGATATAAATATCCCATCGGAATATTTTATTGATACGCTTAAAAGACAGGCTATAGTAAATGATGGACTTCTCTTCGTTTTCCGTGAGCAACAGGGCAACCGTTTTATTGAAAAAGAGATTGTTTATAAAAACGGTATAACAGATTATATTGAGGAAACAGCGGGAGAAGAAAGATTAACACCCACTCAATTTTGGCAAACCGAGAGGAAGGGTCGTGACCGTGCGGACAAGCCTGAATATAAGGTTAAAATAAATGCAGCACTTTGCTTCTCAAACCGCCATCTTTTGAAGGAGTATTATCATAACTCAAGTTGGCTTGAGCACGGTGGTGTTCCTGAAAGAGCAGTAAGAACGGCATTTGTTTCGCAAATAGATTCTTATATTAAACAAACAAATAAATACAAGGGTAATGAGAGTAAAATCACATTTTCGGATGTTGAAGAGTGCCTTTGCCTTGTTGTGTCTTCTTTCTCAACGATGACCTCCTATGAAAACCAAACCAAGAAATCTATTACTAACCACTTTATATATGAGGCTATGGTTGATTTCTTCCGCCATCAGTTAGAGATTTACTTTATCGAAAACAAGGCGGATGCTGATAAAATAGCCGAACAGGTGCTTATAAACAAGCGCAGTCGTGAGAGAAGTGAACGAGAGAGAATAAATATTAAAAAGACACTTCAAACGAGCAACTCTATGGTTGATAGGGTGCAAAAGTTTGTTGACTGTCGCTCAAAGGATATGGCACTTCGTGAACTATTCATAGTTGAGGGTGACTCGGCTTTAGGTTCTTGTAAACTCGCCCGTAATGCTGAATTCCAGGCAATTATACCAGTAAGAGGTAAGATACTTAATTGCTTGAAAGCAGATTATGAGAGGGTATTTAAGAGCGATATTATAACCGACCTTATAAAAGTGCTCGGTTGTGGCGTTGAGGTTAAATCAAAGGCCAATAAAGGCCTTACTACATTTGATATAAACAACCTTCGTTGGAATAAGGTTATAATCTGTACCGATGCCGATGTGGACGGTTTCCAGATTAGAACTCTTATACTTACTATGATTTACAGACTTATGCCAACGCTTATTTTCGAGGGCAAGGTATATATTGCTGAAACACCGCTTTATGAAATCGGTACAAAGGATATGACCTACTTTGCATACGATGAAAAAGAGAAAATAGAAATACTTGAAAAAATCGGCGATGCAAAGCACACAATTGCTCGTTCAAAGGGACTTGGTGAAAACCAACCCGATATGATGAACCTTACTACTATGAACCCCGAAACGAGAAGGCTTATAAAGGTTATGCCGGAAGATGCCGAGAGAACAAGCGAAATATTCGATATGCTCCTTGGCGATAATCTACAGGCGAGAAAAGACCATATAGCCGAATATGGATATCTGTATATTGATGATGCTGATGTCAGCTAAAACTATTCTAATTTAAGGAGATAAATATGGCTCCCAGAAAGAAAAAAGAACAACCTACCGCTAAAAAACCCGATATAAATGCATATATTGCGGGTGCAGGACTTGTTGTTGAACAACCTATAACTGAAACGCTTGAAACCAACTATATGCCCTATGCTATGAGCGTTATTGTTTCCCGTGCTATCCCTGAAATAGATGGATTTAAGCCTTCACACCGAAAACTTTTATACACGATGTATAATATGGGATTGCTTTCGGGCTCAACCATTAAATCGGCAAATATTGTTGGTAGAACAATGCAGTTAAACCCCCACGGTGATGCCGCAATTTATGAAACAATGGTGCGACTCTCTGAGGGCTACCAAGCCCTTTTGCACCCTTATGTTGCATCAAAGGGTTCATTTGGTAAGGCATATTCTCGTGATATGGCTTATGCCGCATCACGTTATACCGAGGCAAAACTCGCTCCCATAGCTGCAGAACTTTTTGAGGATATAAACAAGGATACAGTAGATTTTGTTGATAACTATGATGCATCAATGAAAGAACCTGTGCTTTTCCCTGTAACATTTCCATCGGTACTTGTTAATGCGAATACCGGTATTGCGGTTGGTATGGCAAGTTCGATTTGTCCTTTCAATTTAAAAGAAGTTTGTGAAACAACCATTGCTTATATTAAGGATAACGATATAAATGTTGCCGATACACTTCTAGCACCCGATTTTCCAATTGGCGGTCAGTTAATTTATAACCGAAAGGAAATGGAATCAATTTATGAGAGCGGAAGAGGTAGTTTTAAGGTAAAGGGTGTTTATACCTACGATAAATCACAAAACTGCATTGATATAACCGAAATTCCGCCTACCACAACAACCGAGGCTATTATCGAAAAGGTAATCGAACTTGTAAAGGCGAAGAAGATTACCGAGATTAACGATATTCGTGATGAAACCGACCTTGGCGGTCTTAAAATTACTATAGATTTAAAACGTGGTATTGACCCCGATAAATTTATGAAAAAGGTTTATAAGATGACTCCACTTGAGGATAGTTTTGCTTGTAACTTTAACATTCTCATCGCGGGTACACCCCGCGTTATGGGTGTTAAGGAAATTATCTCCGAGTGGGTTGCTTTCCGTGAGGAATGTGTAAAACGCAGAGTTTTCTATAAACTAACAAAGGCAAAGGATAAACTCCACCTTTTAAAAGGTCTTGAAAAAATTCTTCTCGATATTGATAAGGCAATTAAAATTGTAAGAGAAACCGATGAAGAGGCACAGGTTGTTCCAAACCTTATGATAGGCTTCGGCATTGATGAAATACAGGCTGAGTATGTAGCTGAAATCAAACTTCGCCATTTAAACCGCGAATATATTTTGAAGCGCACTGCCGATATTGAGCAGTTGGAAAAAGAAATAGCCGATATGGAGAGCGTTCTCAAATCACGCAGTAAGATTTTAAAGATTATTGTAGGCGAGCTTGAGAATGTTATCAAGAAATACGGAATGGAAAGAAAAACTGCAATAATAAGCGCCGAGGAAGAGGAAGAGTATAAGGAAGAGCAGATTGTTGATAACTCGCCTGTAACTCTCTTCTTCACAAGAGATGGTTACTTTAAGAAGATAACACCGCAGTCCCTTCGTATGAGCGGTGAGCAAAAGCTTAAAGAGGGCGATGAAATTACCCAAACTATTGAAGCAACAAACGCTTATGAATTGTTGTTCTTCTCAAATAAGCAACAGGTTTATAAATCAAAGGTTGCAGATTTTTCTGACGGTAAAGCGAGCGTTCTTGGCGATTATATACCGACAAAACTTGAGTTTGATGAGGCGGAAAACGCTGTATTTATGGCGCACACCACAGATTATAAGGGTTATGTAATCTTTATTTTCGATAATGGTAGAATTGCAAAGGTGCCACTTTCATCATACGCAACTAAAAATAACCGTAAAAAACTTATAGCAGCATATTGCGGCAAGTTTAATCTGCACACGATATTCACAATAACCGAAGAGGTTGATATTAAACTCAAATCTACAAACGGCAGAATTTTGCTTGTTAATACAGGTGCTATTCCTGCAAAAACTACAAGGGATAATACAGGTATTGCGGTTATGACACAGAAGAAAGGTCAAAGGCTCCTTTCTGCCGAGATTTATCAGAAGGGCGAACTCGATAATGAGCATAGATACAGAACGAGAAATCTCCCTGCGGCAGGAAGTAAACCGAGTACAAATACTGCCGAACAAATAAAAATGGATTTGTAGTTGCAGTATTTGAACTATTGTGTTAAAATAAGAAAACCGCCCTGATATTTCAGGGCGGCTGTCAACAAAAATGCAAACGCTTAAAGTAATTGTTTGTTGACGTTAATAGTATGAACATAATTGTGTAAAATTATTTTAGGAAAAAAATTCTAATCGGAGTGAAAAAAATGGCTCAAGAATTAGCAAAACAGTATGACCCTAAAGACGTTGAAGAACGCATCTATCAAAAATGGCTTGAGGGTAGATACTTTCATGCAAAATGTGAAAAGGATAAGGAAACTTTTACAATAGTTATCCCGCCACCAAACATCACAGGTCAACTTCATATGGGACATGCGCTTGATAATACTCTGCAGGATATTCTTATCCGCTTTAAGCGTATGCAAGGATATGATACATTATGGCTTCCCGGTACCGACCATGCGTCAATAGCAACCGAAGCAAAGATTGTTGAAAAAATGCGTGAAGAGGGCGTAACCAAGGATGATATAGGAAGAGAAGGCTTCCTTGTTCGTGCTTGGGATTGGAAAAAGCAGTACGGCGGAAGAATTATCGAGCAACTTAAAAAACTCGGCTCTTCTTGTGACTGGGAAAGAGAACGTTTTACCCTTGATGAGGGTTGTAATGCCGCAGTTAAGGAGGTTTTCGTTAAACTCTACGAAAAGGGACTTATTTATAGAGGCGAAAGAATTATCAACTGGTGTCCCCACTGTAAAACCTCTATTTCGGATGCCGAGGTTGAGTATGAGGAGCAGGCAGGCCATTTTTGGCATCTTCGCTATCCCTTTAAGGATGGAAGTGGCTATTTAGAACTCGCAACAACCCGTCCTGAAACCTTGCTTGGCGATACTGCGGTTGCAGTTAACCCGAATGATGAAAGATATAAGGATATGGTTGGCAAAACCCTTATTTTGCCGCTTGTTCATAGGGAAATTCCTGTTGTTGCCGATGATTATGTTGAGGCAGATTTTGGAACAGGTGTTGTTAAAATCACCCCTGCTCATGACCCCAATGACTTTGAGGTTGGACTCCGCCATAATCTCCCCGTTATAAATGTGATGACCGATGATGCAAAAATCACCGAGGATTATCCGAAGTATGCGGGTATGGATAGATATGAGGCAAGAAAGGCTATCGTTGCCGATTTAGAAGCCGAGGGTGCCCTTGTTAAAATTGAGGATTATACCCATAATGTTGGTACTTGCTACCGTTGTTCAACAACCGTTGAGCCTCGCGTTTCAAAGCAATGGTTCGTTAAGATGAAACCCCTTGCAGAACCTGCAATTAAAGCGGTTAAAGATGGTGAAACCAAGTTCGTTCCTCAACGCTTTGAAAAGGTTTACTTCCACTGGCTCGAAAATATTCGTGACTGGTGTATTTCCCGTCAACTTTGGTGGGGTCATAGAATTCCCGCTTGGTACTGTGCTGACTGTGGCGAAATAACTGTATCTAAAGAAGATGCAACTGTTTGTGCTCACTG
>JAZUMI010000086.1:0-5436 GCA_045603505.1 Acutalibacteraceae bacterium | reverse complement strand
TTGGGGTGCTCTTGCGGGCGCATTCTTGGCTCCGTTCCTCTTCGGATTATACTGGAAGAGGGCGACCAAGCTATCCGTTTTCGCAAGCTTTGTCTTTGGCGCAGGAATTATGATACTCAACATGGTGGCAAGAAGTGCATTTCCCGCTATTTTGCAGTCACCCATCAACTGCGGTGCTTTCGCAATGCTTGGCGGACTTATAATTGTTCCTGTTGTTTCACTTCTTTCACCGAAACCCAACAAAGAAGCAACCGAAGAAATGTTTGCTTGTTACAATAAGGAAGTTACTGTTAAATCGAAAGAATCGCTCGGGGAATAAAATGTTATTTTACTAAAAGGAAGTTTGCAAAAATTGCAAACTTCCTTTTTCTTATTTTTTATTTGACTTTTTTAACTCTTCGGTCTTTAATCGCCTTTTTTCATTAATCTGCTTCTCTACATATTCACTTTGAAAATCCAAATTTAAATATATTTTTTCTAGATAGTATAAAATCAAAGACATAAACAACGACCTCAAACAAATTTTTGCAATTGCACTAATAATAAATATGAATTGTGAACCCGAAGCTAATATGTTTATTTCCGTAAAAGCGACTATACAATTAAGTACAAATATCAAAGTATACAACATATAAAAACCTTTGCCTCTAGAAATTCAATTGCTGCTCGGTTTCTCTATAATTCCAAGGTTTATTTGTAAAATTAATATTGAACACCCCAATATCTATACCTATATTGGGCGAAAGATAAGCAGTATAATCAATATATTTCATCAAAATTTTTCTTGTTGCCGAAGAACTAATTTTTCTTAAGGTCACTGTACCATGTGCTTCATAATCCCAATCATATGCCCCATCCAATCTAAAACCTGCTCCTGCAAAATTCATCTCCGTGGGTCTGTCGTAAGTTACAAATTCATCATCCCCATTTGGTTTAACACCACGCATGTATAAAACCAACCTAGGAGTATCCGTTATTTCCCAATAATTCGAGTTAAACGCGTACGCAAAAACATCATGATTAGTCTTGTTATTAGAATTTAGCCAATAAAACGATGGAAAAACAGAAAATATATTATTCCCATCATTAAATCCTACAACTTCAAATCTCAATTCACTAGTAGGTATATTTGAGGCATATGTACTAATTCCATCTTCAGAAAAGCCTATATATTCCTCTTCATAAAAATCAAAATAAGAATTTGGATTGCTGTGTATTTTGTCATAAATAATTTGTTTTTGAACGTCAGACATTTTCATGATTAAATGACTTGGAACACCTCGATTTTCCAAAAACAAATCCATAGAATTTTCAGCAGCCGCTGGCACAGCTAATGTCAACACTAAAACTATAGATATAATTAAACTTAATAACTTTTTCATAATATTACTCCTTAAAATTTATTTTTTCAGTATTTGTATAAACATCGGTATCACCCTCAATCCTCTTTCTATCTTTAAAATACCATAAAAATTATATTTTGTCAACAATATTTTGTGACACAAAGTATTGACGACGGAAAATATTTGTTGTATAATTTGTTCGGGGTGATTTTTTGGGAATATCCGAAAGCTTAAAACGCGGAACAGCTGAAATAATGATTTTAACTCTACTTAAAAAACAAGATATGTATGGCTACCAAATTTGCCAAGAAATTTCTTGTGAAAGCCAAGGACTTTTTTCACTTCAAGAAGGGTCTTTATATCCTATTCTTTATAGGTTTTTAGAGAAGCGTTATATATCCAGTCGAACAGAAAAAGTTGGAAAGCGAAGAACTCGTGTATATTACCATATTGAGCCAGACGGTGAAAAATACTTACAAGAGATTAAAAAAGAGTTTTTTAATTTAAATGTGGGTGTTTTTTTGGCTTTAGGATTTAAGGATTTGGGGGATTTAAAAAATGAATTTGAAAAATAAAGAATTAAAAAAATATTATAAAAGCATTAAAAAATCGTTGATTTGCGACAAAAAAACCAAAAAAATATTTTTAAAAGAATTCACATTTTCTGTTGATTCTTACATAGCAACAAACTCGCAAGCAACAATCACTGAAATAGAACAGCATTTTGGAACAGCAGAAGATATATCTAATAGTTTTTTATTTGACAAACCAACAGCTTATTCCAAAAAAGTTTATCAAAATCATAAAATAAAAATTGCTATATTAATTATATTGATTGCAATTCTTACTTTTATATCTATACTAACTTTAATAATACAAAGCAACAATAGGAAAAATGTTGTTATTTATTATAATGAAGAAATCACCGAAGATATTATTGTGGAGGATTAAAACATGAAAAAATTTTTAAAATTATCTATTGTTTTTCTTTTAGTTGTTCAAATATTCAATATTAGTTTTAGTGCAAAAAATTCCACCACTACTATTAGTACCAACATTAAATATTTTGATGATGGTTCATTTGCGGTCATCACTGTTGAAGATTTTTCTCCTGTAAATCGAGCCTCAACATACACAAAAAGCGGAGCCAAAACATATACAGCTATGAATGCAGATGGTGATGTTTTGTGGAAGTTTACTGTTAAAGGTACATTTACCGTTAACAGTGGTGTCAACGCAACGTGCAAGAGCACTTCATATACCACCAGCAATATTGCTAGCGGTTGGAGTCTCAAAAGTGCAACCACAAACGCTTCATCTAACAAGGCTATAGGTAATGCCACTTTTCAGCATAAAGTTCTATTTGTCGTTACGCAAACTAAAGATTGCACTGTCACATTAACATGTGATAAAAATGGTAATTTGTCATAAAGAATACCCCTAAAATAAAAATGACCGAGGCTAACTCGGTCATTTTTATTCTATTCGATTATAGAAGTTCCGTCCATTTCGGCGGGTTGTTCTTCGCCTAAGAGTTTAATAATTGTGGGTGAAATATCGCAAAGCTTGCCGCCCTTGCGAAGTGTGCATTCCTTACCAATTACTGCAAACGGAACGGGGTTTGTTGTGTGTGCAGTGAAGGGAGATGCACCGTCCTCTTCGAGCATCTTATCGGCATTACCGTGGTCAGCAGTGAGAAGCATTACGCCGCCCATTTTAAGGGTTGCATCTTCAACTCTTCCAACGCAAGTATCAACCGTTTCAACAGCCTTTACAGCGGCTTCGAAAACACCTGTGTGACCAACCATATCGCAGTTAGCGAAGTTGAGAATTACAACATCATACTTACCGCTCTCGATTGCTTCGCAAACCTTATCACAAACCTCATTTGCGCTCATTTCAGGCTGCAAATCATAGGTTGCAACCTTGGGCGAATTAACGAGAATTCTATCCTCACCCTCAAACATAACCTCTCTACCGCCATTGAAGAAGAATGTTACATGGGCATACTTCTCGGTTTCGGCGATACGAAGTTGGGTTAATCCCTTGTTAGCAAGGAATTCACCTAAAGTATTATTTAATGTTTGAGGCTTAAATGCAACCTCAACATTAGGCATTGATGCATCATACTGAGTAAGGCAAACATAGAAGACCTGAGGTCTGCCGCCCTTACGCTCAAAACCTGCAAAATCATCATCAACAAAGGTTCTTGTGATTTCTCTTGCTCTATCGGGGCGGAAGTTAAAGAATATAACGCTATCCCCTGCTTTAATACGCTCGGTGTTATTAACAACTGTTGGAAGAACAAATTCATCGGTTAGATATTTGCCTTCCTCATCGAGTGTTTCGTAAGATTTTCTAACAGCCGCTGCGGCATCATCGGTTTCGATACCCTCACCGTAAACAAGGGCTGCATAGGCCTTGCCAACACGCTCCCAACGGTTATCTCTATCCATTCCGTAAAATCTACCCATAACGGTTGCGAGTTTGCCGCATCCGATTTCAGCAAGTTTTGCATTAAGCCCATCGATATAATCGGCAGCAGATGACGGAGGAACATCACGACCGTCAAGAAGAGCATGGATAAACACGCGCTCAATTCCGTTTTTCTTCGCAAGTTCTACAAGACCATAAAGGTGGTTAATATGAGAATGAACGCCACCGTCAGAAAGAAGTCCCATAAGGTGAAGTGCGCTATTCTTAGCCTTGCAATTTTCTATTGCATTAAGGAATGCTGCATTTTCGAAGAAATCGCCATCGGCAATAGATTTTGTTATACGGGTTAATTCCTGATAAACAATTCTACCTGCACCTATATTGGTGTGACCAACCTCACTGTTACCCATTTGACCATCAGGCAAACCAACATCCATACCCGATGCGCCAATCTCAGTTGTTGGGCATTCTTTAAAGATTTTATCAAGTCTTGGGGTTTTGGCGGCCTCGATAGCATTTCCGCACTTTTCGGAATTAAAACCAAAGCCATCCATAATAGTTAAAACTATAGGTTTTTTCATTTTTTATCTCCTGAAATTAAAATAAGCAAACACGAATAATCCGAACTTGCCTAAAATGGCATAATTTCGGCACTTTTCGGTTTGTCGTCATTAGTAGGCGTTAGATTAACGAGTATTTTAACAAAGCATAGGCGAAAATCCACCCTTTAAAATCAGGTTTGGATTATTCGTGTTTGCTTAAGTCGGGAGGGCACGAAGACCCTCCCCTACAATATGCAATTATTACTTAGAAGCGGCTTTAACGATTACCGAGAAATCCTGAGCCTTAAGTGATGCGCCGCCGATAAGACCGCCATCAACATTAACCTTTGCTACGGGTTCATCAGCATTGCCTGCGTTCATTGAGCCACCATACTGAATAGTAACAGTTTCAGCAACCTCTTCACCGTAAACCTCAGCGATAGCGGCACGAACAAAGCCGTTACCTTCATCAGCCTGGTCAGCAGTAGCGGTAACACCTGTGCCGATAGCCCAAACAGGCTCATAAGCGATGATTACATTCTTAAGTTGCTCGGCACTAACATTTGTGAGAGCCATCTTGGTTTGATATTTAAGTAATGTTTCGGTATAACCGAGTTCTCTTTGCTCGAGTGTTTCACCAACGCAAACGATAGCGGTAAGACCTGCTTCGAGAGCTGCTAATGTGCGAAGGTTAACTGTTTGGTCGGTTTCACCAAAATACTGTCTTCTTTCGCTATGACCGATTACAACATACTTAACGCCTGACTCAACGAGCATCTCTGCAGAGATTTCGCCGGTGTAAGCGCCCGAAGCCTTGAAGTGAACATTCTCGGCACCGATTTCAATGTTTGAGCCCTTTGCAGCCTCAACTGCGGCAGGGATATCAATAAAGGGAACGCAAAGAACAACCTTGCAGTCAGCACCCTCAACGAGAGGCTTCATTTCGTTAATAAGAGCGGTTGTCCCAGCGGGGGTTTTGTTCATTTTCCAGTTACCTGCGATAACTGCGGTTCTTTTTGCTTTATTCATAATTATTCTCCTTTTTTACACAGTTGTAGGGGTTGATAGATTTATCGACCCCTACAAAAATTTAATTATTTATCATTAAGTGCTGC
>JAZUMI010000085.1:0-3703 GCA_045603505.1 Acutalibacteraceae bacterium | reverse complement strand
CCGATATAATACGGCAGACCGCAGTTGGCAAAGGACACGTATTCACCGCGCTCCAAAATAATGATTTCCGCTTTTTCATCCAGTCTGCGAAGCCGCGCCGCCGCCGTTGCGCCGCCTGCAACACCGCCTATAATAACGGTTTTCATCCTTTTCACCTCTTTACAATATTCTTCACATGAGTATTATAGCCCTTTGATATTTTCTTCTATTCTCTTGATAACCTCCAAAAACACCTCGTCGCTTTTGCCCGTGGGATCAGGCAGGTTCCAGTTATCGTCAAAGGCTCTGCCGATATAGGGGCAACCCACGTCACATCCCATGGAGATGACCATATCGGGCGTGGGGATTTTGTCAATAGTTTTGCTGTATTGTGTTTGCTCCATATCGATACCGTAGAGCTGTTTCATCAATCTCACAGCGTCCTGATTGATCTGCAGTTTGGTTTCGGTTCCCGCTGAATAAAAGTCAAACTCATTGCCACGCAGGTGTTTACCCAATGCCTCAGCAATCTGACTGCGACAGGAATTATGTACGCAAAGAAAGGCGATTTTCTTCATCTGAACGGGCACCTCTCTTTAATGCACTGATTATTCTGTGCCGAGTGGATGCATTTGATTTTGCCAAGCTCCATTTCTATCCCAAAATGCTCTTTTACAAATCCCACCGCTTTGGTTATGGCAAGGAAAGAGTCACGCTTACAACAGCGAGGACCGCCGACCTCACCGATAGCGCCAAGGGCAGATGCTGTCATTTTATTGGAAAGTCCCCACGCTTCGTTGGCAAGGGGTGTAGAGCCGGTTATGATAGACACAAACATACCTGCACTGATTCCTGCACCGCAAGCGCCCCAAAAACCGCAAGCACCACCGGGGACTTGTTTGCCGCGTGACTGCATTTCAACCAATGCTTTCGGTAAATCAATATTACCGCCGGCGTTCTTATAAGCAGTCAGCAGTGCCGCACCCACCATAACGTGATGCTCCGGTCCGTGCATGTGGCAAAACGGCAGAGCCATTAGTTTTTGGATAATTTCTATCGGGTTGTTTGACGTTTCGGCAAGGCAAACAGCAATAATGGAATCAATACCGCCGGTGTGACATTCATTACAAACATAATGTCCTTTTTCGCAAGCGGTCTTGCTGTTTTCTTTTTTATGGCAAAGGGCACATTCCATCTCGGTATCGTTTTCTAAATATGTAAGCGGTGCACCGCAAATTAAACATTCATCTTTCATAAATTTTCCTTAAAAACATTTGAATTTGGTTAATAGTTCGATATATTATTCACTTGCTTAAATTTATAATTGAATAGACCATTAGACCAACACCGATACCGAAAAACACACAACCATATACCTCTGTTAACTGGTTTGCAAAGAATCCTACCGCTCCACTACCCAACGCACACAATATTGCAAATAAAAATTTCTTCTTTTTCATATAGGCATACCTCTCTATAAATTAAATTCATCAGAAAATCCCTTTATTATACTTAATCATCGCATAAAAACTCAAACCCAGCCCTGCAACAAGTCCAGATATTAAAAGCACAGTTCCAACTATCACAAACATTTGGTCCTCGGTGTAAATAGTGATAGCAGAAAAAATGCCAAACGCCATAACAGCACAGCCACAAATAATTGTTCCAAGTCCCACCTTTTTACCAAAAGGAATTCTATCTTCTTCGGAAACTCGATGTCTATGATAAGAATGCAGTGACGAAATATTTCCTCGCATATTTGAAATACCGAGAACAATCAATATAACTCCAACAATAAAAGGAACTATAAATTCCATCATAATTTCCTCCGTAAATTCTTATCTGTTAAATTGATTATACCATATAAATATTAAAATTTCTACATATCCGTTTGCTAATTGGCAAGAATAGTTAATAGTAAACAAACGGAGGTAGAATTATGTTCAAACACGAAAAGATGCTTTTCCATCCCGTGGAGGTAGAGAGACCCAATCCGCAGTATGCGGCGCTTTTGCAGGAACAGCTTGGCGGCGGCAACGGCGAGCTGAAGGCGGCGATGCAGTATATGTCCCAGAGTTTTCGCATCAAAGATCCTGAAATCAAGGATCTGTTCCTTGACATTGCGGCGGAGGAGCTTGGTCACATGGAGATGGTGGCGCAGACCATCAATCTCTTAAACGGGCACGACGTGGACGCAACAACAGTCCCCTGCGGAGAGATCCAGTCCCACGTCATTCTCGGTCTGAACCCCGGGCTGATCAACGCTTCGGGTTATTCCTGGACGGCTGATTACGTGACGGTTACGGGAGACTTGTGCGCCGACCTGCTCAGCAACATCGCATCCGAACAGCGTGCGAAGGTGGTTTACGAATACCTTTACCGCCAGATCGACGACAAGAAGGTGCGCGAGACCATTGATTTTCTCTTGAACCGCGAGGAAGCGCACAACCAAATGTTCCGCGATGCCTTTAACAAGGTGCAAAACTCCGGCTCCAACCGTGATTTCGGTACGACCAAAGCCGCGAAAATGTATTTCTCCATGTCGGATCCCGGCCCCAACGCATTTGCCACGGGTGATACGAAGCCTGTTTCCTTTGAGTGATAGCAAAAAGCCGCCGAGGAATCGTTTGATTCTTCATCGTCTTATTCTTTTTATTGAATTTCAACTCGTATTGGCATGTGGTCGGAATATTCTAACCAGTTGTCTGATTCGAAAATTTCAAAAGACTTCAAGTTTTTGGGATTTAAGAAACAATAATCTATATGAAATTTTTTATCCTTATTTTTATGCAGATAAAAGGTGCTTTTTGTTTCTTTGCCTGCTTGTTCGTCGGACATATGATGATATGCAGAAACGATATTTTTTGCTTTTAGTTGTTCAATTACTGCGCTATGATTTCTTTTTCCGTGGTATTTATCCCAAATCGCATTACTGTTAAAATCGCCTATCAATATTGTGTTTTGATCATACTTCTCAATGTTGATCGATTGATAAATGTAATATTCCTCAATGTACGGTGGGCTTGCCCAAACCCCAACCAAATCAAAACAGTCGTTAATCTTAACTGATATAAAGTGCCGCAAACAATAAACAGGCCAGTTATTGTTCACCATTTTTACGTTTGGCTTTGCAAAAATTCCAAGCCCTTTATTATCATTTTCACCAAACCAAATATAATTAGTTAAAAATCTCGGAAACTCTTTTGGGTATTTTTCGGGTTTTTCGCACTCTTGTATAACATAAATGTCGGCGTCATATTTTTCAATAATATCAAATTTCTTTCTGAATGCGCCACGACAATTCCAACTGATTATTTTCATAATTACATCCTCCGTTTCCAACATTATATCATTTTTCACACCTTTTCTCAATCCCTTTTCTTTGTCTACTGTGTCGCAATGGTTGGCATCTATATAATCCGCAAAGGCCTTGACAAACGCCTGATTTAGAGTTACCATACGAACGACAAAAAACACCTCGGATGCGGCGTGAGAACTGCATTCGGGGTGTTTTGCTTGACCGCAGTTTATCCCACTACTGCGACCGGAGCACACGGAAACAATGGAGATAAGACGGCCGGAAAGGATGTGTTTTTGAGCGGAAAGGGGCGGAAACGGCTAAAAATGGGCGGAAACAGGCGCTCCGGAAAAGTTTGGGACCACGAGGCCCAGAGTTCGAACCTCTGCACTCCGACCAGAAGATAAAAACCCGAACGTATCATTT
>JAZUMI010000084.1:0-8208 GCA_045603505.1 Acutalibacteraceae bacterium | reverse complement strand
AGTTTTAACCGTTAGCATATCGGCGGTTTCTAAACGCTTTAAAATAGTATATAAGGTTGATTCGGAAATCTCGATATATGGCTTCAAATCTTTGATTATTTTATATCCGTATGAGGCTTATTTTTTAATCCCTGTAAGTACACATACATCCAAAATGCCGCGTTTTAACTGTATATCCATATAATACCTCCTCTTACATAATACATCGTAACACGAAGTATTGTTTTTGTCAATGGTTTGCATATATAAATGTTGTATTTTTATATGTTGCTTTTAGTTCATCCGGTAAATCACGGTCACTAATAATGTAATCTATATCATCAACCGTCATATCCACAAATTTTCCCTCTCCGCCAAACTTGTCACTACCGCCTGTGCAATAGGTTACAATTCCGTGTTCACTTAAGAAATCCGCTAAAATCATAAGGAAATCGAAAAAAACAGTTCACAAAATGTATAAGATAAAACCTAATCTGCAGAGCTTTAATATTTATCATTCTTTCTTGATGATTAAGAAGTATTTTATTTGCCTTTATATAAATCGTGTGGTACAATACTCTTTGTTAATCAAAAGAAGGTGCGTTAATGAATATTAAAAAAATCACTTCAACCGCAAAACTTTTGTTGATATATATTCTTGTAGGAGTAGTTTGCGGTGTTATTGGTGCATTATTTTCAAAAGGTGTTTCACTTGCGACAAGCGTTCGCAGCAATACCCCTTGGATGATATATTTTCTTCCACTTGCCGGTATTATTTCGGTTGCGATTTATAAGGCACTGAAGGTAACAGATATGGGCACTAATCAAGTATTACAAGCAACCGATAAAGCAGGTGTTCTATCAATCAAACTTGCCCCTGCCATATTTTTTGCTTCGCTTTTATCACATCTTTGTGGCGCTTCGGTAGGAAGAGAGGGTGCAGCTCTGCAGTTAGGCGGAAGTTCTGCCCTGCTTTTAACCAAAGTTTTAAAACTCAATAAGGAAAAAGAAAAAACACTCATATATTGCGGTATGGCAGGCGTTTTTTCTTCGGTTTTCGGCACTCCGTTTGCTGCCGCTGTTTTTGCTTTAGAAGTGGTCTTTGTCGGTCATATATATTACTGTGCTATTTTCCCCGTATTTATCACTTCTTTTGTTTCTTACTATACTGCCGGTTTGTTTGGCGCACATGCCGAACGTTTTATGTTATCCTCTGTACCGACTGTGAATTTTTCTATCGTTTGGAAAGCATTTCTTTTAACCTTACTTTCGGTGATTATCGGCGTCTTTTTTTGCATATCTCTTAAATTCTTTGAAAAAGTGTTTAAAAAACTTTTTAAGAATACATTTTTGCGTATTATAATCGGCGCGGGCACCATTGTTTTATTAACCACCCTCGTGAATTCCTATGACTATAACGGTGCAGGAATAGATGTTATAGAGAGAATTTTTGAAAATAACGAATTTGTTCCTTTAGCCTTTGTTTATAAAATGATTTTTACATGCATCGCAATCGGCGCAGGTTTTAAGGGAGGCGAAATTGTTCCTACACTTTTTATAGGCGCAACATTCGGTGCACTTATGGGTTCGCTCTTAGGACTTCCCATCGCTTTCTCGGCCGCGCTTTGCATGGCCACTATGTTTTGCACCGTAACCAACTGCCCGTTAGCATCAATCCTTTTGGCAGCAGAACTTTTCTCGTGTCAAGGTATTGGTTATATTTCTATCGCAGTTATTATAAGCTTTCTCGTTTCAGGCAAGATTAGTCTTTACAGTGCTCAGAAGGTTACAGGATTTAAGGCTATTTTTTAACCCAAAATACATATATCAAACTTCATAAGCAAAATAAAAAAGACACCCTCTTGGGTGTCTTTCTTTTCGGCATGTCGCAGTAATTTAGATATCATAATTGTTAATGTTTTTCCTACACAAAACATAATACAACTCATTGAAAAGTACTTTATATTCTCGTACTCTTAACTTTTTACTATTACTTGTAACTTCCAAAAATCCTCTATATAAAATTGCAGAAAAAAGTGAAAAGTGAAGAGTGAAAAGTGAAAAAGTAAAACCTTCCCGAACTTCGTCCGAGAAGGTTTTTGGTTGCGGGGGCCGGATTTGAACCGACGACCTCCGGGTTATGAGCCCGACGAGCTACCAGGCTGCTCTACCCCGCGATATTTTTAAGGCACATTTCTTAGTGCCTTATTATTATACACAGTTTATATACCTTTTGCAACCCTTTTTTTAAATTTTTTTAAAATTTAAAAATTTATTCAAAAGTTGTAAAAGTTTCGTTGCGAACTTCGTTCATTTCATCAAGACAATCTTCGCACACTGTAAGACCCTTAAACTCGAACATTTTACCTGTTATGTTATTACAAAAGGCACACGAAGTTCTGAACTTTTTAAGAATTATGCTATCTCCGTGTACATAAATTTCGAAACTATCTTTTCCATTTTCAATGTTAAGTTGCTTTCTTATTTCCTTTGGAATTACAACCCTTCCCATATTATCAACAGGTCTTTTAACAGGTGTTAATTTCATACAAACATATCCTTTTGGTTTTTTCTTTATTATAATACAAAAATTCAAAAATGTCAATAAATGTCATTAACTTGCCAATTTATAGGTTTAAGGCCGAAGTTTTTGAGCAGTTCATTAGTTTTTGAAAAATGCTTGCAACCGAAAAATCCCCTACTTGCAGAAAGCGGACTCGGATGTACCGTTATGAGTTTTTTATGTATTGGATTTGTGATTATTTGCGCCTTTTTCTCGGCATTAGCTCCCCAAAGCAAGAAGATAACGGGGGTTTGTTTTTTATTAAGCTCCCCTATTACCCTATCGGTAAAGTTCTCCCAACCCTTACCCTTATGGCTATTAGGACATCCCTCTCTTACGGTTAAAACTGCATTGAGCATAAGCACTCCTTGTTTTGCCCACGGTGTTAGTTCGCCGTGATTTGCTATAGGTATCCCTAAATCGCTTTGCATTTCCTTATACATATTTTTAAGGGATGGCGGCGGTGTTATACCACGCTTTACCGAAAAGCAAAGTCCGTGCGCCTGATTTTCGCCATGATACGGGTCCTGTCCGATTATAACCACCTTTGTATCGGCAAAAGAAGTATATTTAAGGGCATTAAAAATATCATACATATTCGGATAAATTTTTTGGGTTTTATACTCTTTTTTAAGAAATTCGCGAAGTTCCTTATAGTAAGGTTTTTCCCATTCATCCGCTAAAATATTATCCCAATCGTTACCTATATTAACCACAAAAATCACTTCCCTTTATTTCATTATATATTAAAAATTATCTATAAACAAGTAATTGTTGAAAAGAGATAAAAAAATATGTATAATGATTTTGGTGATATAATGAAAATTGCTTTTTACACCCTTGGTTGCAAGGTAAATCAATATGAAACACAATATTTAAGAGAAGAGTTTTGCGGCCGTGGATACACGGTTGTTGATACTTGCGAAGAATTCGACATAATCGTTATAAACTCCTGCACAGTTACTGCCGAAAGTGACCGCAAGGTGCGACAAGCTTTGCGCAGATTTAAGCGCAAAAATCCCGATTGCATCACTGTTCTTACGGGTTGTATGGTTCAGGCTTTCCCTGAAAAGAGCGCAGAACTCGATGCCGATATAACGGTTGGAAACACCGATGTTTCAGGTGTTGTGACACTTGTTGAAAACTTCATTAAAAATCGGGAACAAATCAAACAAATTGATTCTCATACAAAAGATGAACGATTCAACACTCCGCTTATTAGCCGCTTTGATGAACGCACAAGGGCTTATGTTAAAATCGAGGATGGATGCGAACGCTACTGCACCTACTGCATTATCCCCTTTGCACGAGGTCGTGTTCGTTCAAAGGCTCCCGAACTTATAAAAAAAGAAGCCGAGGCTCTTGCTAAAAACGGATACCTAGAAATCGTGCTTGTTGGCATTAACCTTTCGGCTTACGGAAAAGATGAACAATTAAATCTTGCCGATGCAGTTGATGCAGTTTGCGAAGTTGAAGGTATCAAGCGTGTTCGTTTAGGTTCTATAGAGCCCGACCACATAAGTGATGAAATGCTAAAACGTTTTGAACGCCAAGAGAAGTTTTGTCCTCAATTCCACCTATCACTTCAATCGGGTTGCGATAGCACACTCAAGCGTATGAATAGACATTATGATACTGCATTTTACTATGACCTAATTGAAAGAATAAGGAAAATCTTCCCCGATGCCGCAATTACTACCGATATAATGGTTGGCTTTGCAGGTGAAACAAAGGAAGATTTTGAAGATAGCGTTGCTTTTCTCCGCAAGTGCAAATTCGCAAAGGCTCATGTTTTTGCATACTCACGCCGTGAAGGCACTATTGCTTACGGTTTGCCAAATCAAGTTAGCAATCAAGAAAAGTGTGAGCGTAGCGAAAAAATGATTAGTGCCGCTGCTGAGTGCGAAAGTGAGTTTTTGTTTTCACAGGTTGGTAAGGTCTTCCCTGTGCTATTTGAAACACCACAGGACGCTTTTCAGAGCGGTTTTACGCCAAATTACTCAAAGGTGCTTGTTTCTTCTACCGAAACGCTTACGGGCGAAATAAGAAACGTTAAAATAGTGAGTGCCGAAAAAGATTTTTGTTTTGGAGAATTAATATAAAAGAACTCCCAAGTCAGTTCGACTTGGGAGTTTTCATTTTACTTAATTGCAGGTAAACTTGCGGCTGCAACCGACTGACCTACTCTTCTGCTCTTCTCATCAGGGATATGAAGAGTAATCTTTTTAACAAGTTCGGGATATTCTTTCTCTAATACCTCGTTTGCACGAGCAAGAAGAATGGTTCCGCCCTCTCCACTTGTTACACGACCCATAATGATAACATGCTTAATATCATAGAACATTGCATAATAAGCAATAGCATTACCGAAATAAACGCCAATAGTATCATAAATTTTAGCGGCTCTTTCATCGCCATTTTCCATAAGGCCTTGAACAACCTTTAACTTCTCGGCGGGTGAAAGGCTTTCATCAAGCTCTATACCTGCGGCGGGAGCAAGTTTGATTACAGCATCCTGCGAGAAATATTTAACACCGCAACCATAATCTCCGCTCCATTCATCAACCATTGCATCCTTGCAATAATCAACAGGAACGAATGCAAGTTCATTGAGCCAACCTGTGATATTACCATCGCCATCAACATAACCTGCGGCCTCACTTGTACCCATAGCAACACCTAAAACATTGGTATCATTAAGGTCCATAGCTCCTGCAAGGGCGGTAACATCGCCATCGTTTGCAACCTCAATCGGAACATCGCCGATTTCTTTTGCAACATCAAGATACATAGTTTTAACCTTTTTCTCAAATTCATCATCAGGAACCTTGATGAATAGCGAAGCAACCATAATCTTATTATCTATATAAACACCTGCGGAAGAAACGCCGATAGCATCAACTCTTGGCATATGTGATGCTGCGGTCTTCATAGCGGTTAAGATGCCCTCATAGTGATAGTTTGGGTCCTCTTGAAGTTTAGGGAACCAAACAACCTCTTCAGAATAAACGGTTTCGCCATCTATAACGGCACTAACCTTACGGTCACTACCACCTGCATCAAAACCGATACGGCAACCGTCAAGATGTCTACCAATAGAATCAGCTGCCTGATAAGACTTAGGTGCATCCTTAACATCGGCAACATACACTACTTCGAAATCTTTTTCATAAACGCGAGCCATAAAGTTTGCATCAAACTCTCTTGCTCCCCCGTTTTTATAAGCGGCGGAAAGTCCCTCATAGAGCTTCTTGCTACCTGCAACAATAACCTTATAACCGCCGTGGAGCCAAAGAAGAGTTTTAACTATTCGCTCGGCAATACCATAGTTCTCATCATCATGACCTGTGTTTTCGGGGAAAATATCAAATTCATAGGTTGAAATGTAACCCTTGTTGCGCTCTACTGCAATAACAACGGGAACACCACCTTCTGCCTTTACTCTTTCATTAAAATCGGCAACAACCTTTGCCATAGGCTGAAATTGTGGGTCTAAAACTGCCTTAATCATTATATTTTTCCTCCTTAAAATTCTACACCATTTATAATGGTTTTGCTAACATTTATTCCATCATCGCAGATAATAATATCTGCGCATTTACCAACCTCAAGCGAGCCGATATTCTTATCCTCACCAACTGCTTTTGCAGGGTTAAGCGAAGCACAGTTAAATGCTTCATTTAATGCCAAATCGGTATTTTTATAAAGATTTCTAACACCCTCGTTAAGTTTAAGCACACTACCTGCAATAGTACCATCCTCAAGTAAGCATTGAATACCTGTTTTAATAACCTTTTGGCCGCCAAGAGTATATTCTCCATCAGGCATACCGCCCGCTCTCATACAGTCGGTAATAAGACAAAGTTTATCTTTCTTCGCTTTATAAACCAACTTATAAAGACCTGCATTTACATGGAAAGTATCGGCGATAAGTTCACAGCTAACCCTTTCATCCGAAAGAGCTGCACCAACAACACCGGGGTTTCTATGAGCAAGTGGGGTCATTGCATTAAATAAGTGGGTTGCGTGGCGAACGCCGTTTTCAATACCCTTATTTGCTTCATCAAAGGATGCATTTGTGTGTCCCATAGATACGAGCACTCTACCATCTTCATAAACCTTTTTAGCACACTCATAGCCGCCTTCCATTTCGGGTGCTACTGTAAAGAGTTTTACTATATCGGCATTTTCGATTATAAAGTCACCATCAGGTGCTAAAATAAACTCTTCGGGTTGAGCGCCTTTTTTAGCAGGGTTAACGAAAGGACCTTCGCTATTAACACCGAGAATTTTTGCGCCATAATTACTTTGCGCTTTAACCTTTCTTGCGGTATCAAAAGCTTTTATAATATCTTCTTTAGCAACAGTCATAGTAGTTGGGCACCAAGAAGTAACGCCGTTTTTAGCAATACCTGCCGCCATCTTTTTAAGGCCCTCTTCACTGCCATCCGAAGCATCTTCACCTAAATATCCGTGAATATGTATATCAACAAGACCGGGAGCAACAAAAGCACCCTTTGCATCAATTATTTCATATTCTTTTCCTTCAATTTCGCTTGTGGGTAAAATGGCTTTGATTTTTTCATCAAACACGATTGCCAAGCCATCCGCTACTCTGTCAGGTAAAACCAATTTTCCGTTTATAATACATTTCATAACACATTACCTCTTTTGCCTTTTGTTACTAGTAATATTATATTGATTATTATATCACATTCTTTTTTATTTGTAAACTGTTAATTGCCGAAAATATGTAAAGTTTGGTTTACATATTTTGCCATATTTTCCCAAATTTCAATATAAAAAAACTCTGTTGGGATTCAAGCCCAACAGAGTTTTTAATATGTTACTTCATATTCTTTATCGTATATATATTCGTGAACTCCATTTTCATTAAGGTTTATAATTTTCTTTCCATTTTTTTTAGCATAAACAAGGGTGTTTTTTGTACCGCCCGATTTTCCATCAAACCAGGTTATAACGAAATCACTTTGATTAACCATATATTCGTTTCTTCTCTGATAACATTGCGGATAATACTTATCCGCAAGAAGAAGCACCTTATCTGCCTCTTTTAATATCTTATCATATCTTTTTTTCCATTCCTCACTATAGGTTGAAGATTGGTCGAGAAAAGGAATTGCGCAAACAAGTGAAATTTTTGCTTCTTTATAACTTTTTCTGAGTAAAAGCACTAACTCTGCCGCTATTATATCAAAGCCCATTGCCATTCCCGAATAAAAAGTAAAACATTCCTCTTTAGGCAGAGAAAATATTGCGTTTAAAAGTTTATTTTCGAACAAGGCATATTCCTTTGAAGTTGGTTTTAATCCAAAAGGAAACTTTTGCGGACGGTAACCCGTAAAACAGCAACTTTTAAACTTATCTTTCATTTTTATTACTTCCTTTTTTGTTTGATATCTCTATTATAGCAATAAAATACCGCACTTTTTGTCGAATTTTGGTGGTTGTTAAAATAAAATTAAAAAAGTGTGTCCCATAAAGAGACACACCGAAAAAGTGCTTCTCTTTCGTTGCTACGCGAATTATTCCAAGTGGGAATTAGAGAGCACCTTTTACCAAAGTGTTCCCATCTTGGAAATATTCAATTCACGTAGCACAATTATTCTACCACAAAGAAGTTTAAAAATCAAGAAAATAAAAAG
>JAZUMI010000083.1:0-6099 GCA_045603505.1 Acutalibacteraceae bacterium | reverse complement strand
CCGATATAATATAAATTAACGCCTTTTTCATCCTACTACCTTGGTTGTGTCACCGATTTTCTCGGCTTCCAAAACAGTTTTTTCAAGAAGCTTTTCAAATTCTTTAGCATCATCGTTATACAAAAACTCCTGCCAATACTGTTCTTCCCCATGTCCTGTATAAAGATACGCACTATATTCCCAGCTGTTAAAGATTTTTTCATCGGCGCCTTTCAGGTAATCACAGTATACATCAATAAGCTCTTGAACTTTTTCTCTCGATATTCTAACCGAGCCGTAATTCTCTTCGTTCTTTCCGTAATACCCCTCTAAAACGAAGGAAGTATCTTTAAATTCCTCAAATGTTTTTTCAATAAACGGAACGGTTACATATTCTATTATATCACCCTTTAAATCCTCTCCTACAACGGATGGCATACTGTAACCACGCTCAACCGTTTTGCCATTTTTAAGCGTATAGATAATTTTTATATAATCATAATCCTCATAATAATCATAATCATCGGCTTTATCACGGTTTTCAATAATTTCGGAATGAAGAGCTAAAATCTTTTCTATTCCCGCCTTTTCTTCGGTTGAGGCATATTGAAGAATATTTATATTAGCACTTTTTATTTCATTTTCCTTTGGAATATAACTTCCGTAGCCGAATATATCAAGTGAAATTCCAACATTCACCGCCGCAAACAAAATATAGGTTATAAGGGAAAGCAAGAGTGCCTGTTTTAGCTTTTTAAAGCCTCGATTTGAAATAAGGCTATAAATAATTATTGCAAGGGTTGTTCCTATTACGCCCATTATCCAAAAGGCAATGGAATTAACCGTTCCGCCCGAGAACACAAAGCCTAAACAATAGCAACCGATAAAGCCGATGATTACCGAAATTAGCATCGGCATATATGAAAAGGCATAGGCCTCTTCTGCCTTTTCACTCTTGCGTTTGTTATAAAGCCATAGACAAAGAGCGGCAAGCAATGCGGTTACTACTACCAATATAATAGTTTGAACTAATGGAAATAGTCTGCCTTCATAATGCGGATAGTTATCGCAATATGTTATCAGCTTATACATCGCAAAGCCAAAGGGTGTGCCGTAAATAAACGGCTCATTTCCTATCGAATTTGCATAGCCGAAAAGACTGTTATTGCAAACTTCAAGGATGAAAATTATTATCACAGGGAAGCCGATATTACCCGCCGCAACCGATATAACCGCATCAAAAACTGCACCCGCCGAAATGATGAAAACCATAGTAAATAGTGAGAGCATCAATATCATAAATGCGGTGAAGATAAGCGCAGGGATAGTATAGGCAACATCTAAATCAATATACGGAAGTTGACCTAAAACTAAGAGACCGAGATATGCGGCAATTAGCGGAATGAGTGAGCAAATATACGCAGGAAGAAACCTTGCGCAAAAGAGTTCTATTCTTGTCAGTGGCAGTGCATGATAGGCATCGGTCCCTTTTTTACTGTAAAGATAGCCGAAGTTAATTATTAAGAGCAATATGCAAAATGCGGTGCAGGCAAATGCCATTATTCCGCAAACCGAAGATAAATCACCGGTTAAATCATAGGTGTTTGGGAAATCAATATAATCT
This sequence comes from Acutalibacteraceae bacterium, assembly GCA_045603505.1. Classification (GTDB taxonomy): domain Bacteria; phylum Bacillota; class Clostridia; order Oscillospirales; family Acutalibacteraceae; genus UBA737. The sequence goes on along the minus strand of JAZUMI010000083.1, from coordinate 4,496 downwards.
TTCGTAAAGCTCCATATAAATCCGGGAGAAAAAATTAAGGTGATAATTGTTGCTATAATGGTAAACCCTATGTTTTTCTTAAAGGTAAAGCCTAAAAGATTAAGAAATGGGTTATGTTTATTTAAGCAATTCTTCAAAGTCATAGCCTTTTTCCTCCAATTCATAGATAAATATTTCCTCAAGGTCGGGGGTTATGCACTCGGCAAAAACGGGAACAAGGGAATTTATAAAATCTAAAATTTCCTTTCTCTCGCCCTTTGCAACAAGCTGAACGAGTGAGCCTATTTTTTCGCATTTAATGGGTTTTATCGCATCAAATACCGATAAATCGGGCACCGAGCTAAATGCCGCCTGAACCTTATGAACGCTATCCTTTAATGTTTCAATCGTTTCACTAAACACAACCTTACCGTTATGCAAAAGGCCAACGCTATCACAAAGGCTTTCAAGGTCGCCTAAATTATGGGAGGCTATAATAACGGTCATTCCATCCGAAACACCCTCGGCGAGAAGTGATTTTAACACCTTTCGCATAACGGGGTCAAGTCCATCAAAGGCTTCATCTAAAAGCAGATATTTTGGTCTTACCGATAGGCAAAGCATATGCGCCGCCTGACGCTGCATACCTTTGGACATGGTTTGAATTCGAGCCTTACGGTTAAGCGGGAAAACGCTTGATAAGAATTCAAATCTCTCCCAGTCGAAAGTTTTATAAAGCATAGCATAATACTTCGCCATTTCATCAATGTTTGACTGATGAATAAAAAACGGAGTATCAGGCAAATAGCAAATTTGCGATTTAATTTCGGTGTTATTAAAGGGATTTTTCCCGTCAACAAGGATTTCGCCGCCATCGGCACTGTAAACACCCGAAATCATACGAAGAAGTGTTGATTTACCCGAACCGTTCGAGCCAACAAGTCCGTAAACCGATCCTTCTTTTATGGTTATATTTATACCGTCAAGAGCATTTTTAGTTTCAAAGCTCTTAATAAGGTTAATTCCCTCAATCACTTTTCTTCCTCCATTTCTTCAATGCATTTTATAAGTTCAGCTTTAGAAAGCCCCTTATGCTTTGCATCTAAAATAGCCTTTTTAAATTCGGCAACAGCAAGAGCCTTTACCGCTCTGTCTGATTCATTATCATCCGAAATAAACGAGCCTTTGCCCGAAACCGAATAAATAACACCCTTTTCTTCAAGAATAGCATAAGCCTTTTGAACAGTATTGGGATTTATACCCAAACTTGATGCGAGAGCACGAACACTTGGAAGGGCGTCCCCTCCCTTTAGAGCGCCAAGCATTTTAAGTCTTATTATTCCGTTTATCAGTTGGTCATAAATAGGTATACCGCTTTTATAATCTAACTGAATCACGCAATCCCTCCTTTTGTACTTACTGTATTAGTTCGATTAGTACAGTTATATAGTACACCCTGTTTTACACTTTGTCAAGAATTTTTTTGGAAAATAAAAAAATCCGGTGATGAAATTCATCACGGGTGCTTTCATTCTTCATCTTCTACATATAGCTCTTCGCACTTCTTTTGAGCATCTTTTAATTTTTCAATTATATCCGTTACTTCATTAAATAATGTTGAATACATTTTTTCATAATTTGCCATTTTTATCACCCCTTTTACATTATTTTAGGACATATTGTCCTTTTTGTCAATAGGACATTTAGTCCATGTGTATATTATATGTGGTGATTTAAATGAAACTTAGAATTCGTGACTTGCGTGAGGATAACGATTACACACAATCTTTTGTTGCAAATTATTTGCTTTGCGACCAATCTCTATATTCTAAATATGAACGCGGCGAGCGTCCCCTACCGCTTGAGCTTGCTATTAAACTTGCGAAGCTTTATAAGACAAGCCTTGATTATATCGTTGGTTTGACCGACAATTCAAAACCTTATTAAAAAACATCCGTGATATTTTATCACGGATGTTTTTTATATTATAACTTAAATTCAATATTCTTCTCGCTCATGTTATATTCGCGGTATTTAACGCCGGCCGAATCAAACATTCGCTTGGCGGCTATTGTGCTATCTGTATTGGCATATTTATCACTCATATAGACAACCTCGGTTATACCCGACTGAATGATTGCCTTTGCGCACTCGTTACAAGGGAAAAGCGTTGTGTAAACCGTACAGCCTCTAACCTTACCGGTGCTGCAATTAAGAATTGCGTTAAGCTCGGCGTGGCAAACATAGAGATATTTTGAATCAAGCGGGTTTCCCTGCCTATCCCAAGGATAAACATCATCATCGCAACAGTGCGGCATTCCGTTATATCCCATAGAAAGAATTCTCTTTTCACTATTAACGATACAAGCGCCAACCTGAGTTGAAGGGTCCTTACTTCTCATAGAAGAAAGCAAGGCAATGCCCATAAAATATTCATCCCAACTTAAATATTCTTCTCTTTTCATATTTTTCACTTCCTAACAAAACCTATCATATCATACTTCTTTTATATTTTCAATTCTTTTTTGAGGGCAACACGCAAAGAGCCGTGATAAGCATAACTGCGGGGAAAACTGTGCAAGTGAGGAAACCTGTGCTAAGACTTGTTACATTGGCGATAACGCCGAGAAGCCACGGACCTACCGAACAACCGAGGTCTCCACAAAGTGCAAAAACACTAAACATTGCAGTCCCTCCTCGGGGGAAGGTTGCCGCCGCCTGTGAATAAAGCCCCGGCCAAAAGGACGCAACAGTGAAGCCACAAATAGCACAAAATATAAGGCTTATTACGGGTGAGGCGGCACTACCTGTTACAAGATAGCACACAATACAAGCGGCACTCATTAGAACAAGCACCTTTTTAAAGGGAATTTTATCGGCAACTACGGCATGGGTTATTCTTCCGATTCCCATAAAAATCGCAAAGGCACAAGGTCCCGCAAGGTCTCCTATAACCTTACTTACTCCAAGGCCTTGTTGAGCAAACATTGATGCCCATTCCGCCATAGCGATTTCGCTTGCTCCTGCACAAAACATCATTATCATAATGCCGATAAAGGCTTTATTCTTAATAAGTTTTCCAATCGGCTCACTTTCCTCGGCACTTATCGGCTCAATAATCGGCACCTTTATAAAGGCAAAACCGTTAAAGAAAGGAATAATTGCCCAAATAAGCGGAATATACTGCCAATTAGCAAAGCCGAATGCCTTTACCATAAGGGTTGTTACGATAACCGTGAAAACCTGACCCCAACAATAAAACGAGTGGAGGAAGGACATATTCGCGCCCTTATTAGTTGTTGGTAAACACTCGATAAGCGGACTGACTAATACCTCTAAAAGTCCACTACCTATAGCATAGATACATACCGAAATATTTATTGCGATAAAGGTATTTGGTATAATTTGCGGCAATATGGCGAGTAGCACAAGACCACCTGCGGCACCGAGTTGACTTGCGACCATTGAGCCTCTATATCCTAAAAACTGAACGATTTTAGGGGTCAGAGCATCGGTTAAAAATTGAACGCCAAAGTTAACCAAAATAATTCGGCCGAGCATTTCATAATTGAGCCCATAATTTTCATTGAGAATGATAAAAAGAATGGGCAAAAAGTTATTGATTATCGCCTGAACAACATAACCGACATAGCAGGCGAGCTTGGTTGATTTATAGCTTGGCATTTTCTTTCTCCAAAACATCCAATATATGTATTGGCGCATCAATAATATACTTAGCGCCGTTTTCTAACAATTCTTCTTTTTCACGAAAGCCCCACGAAACACCTATGGGGACTGCCCCTGTGTTAACTCCCGTTTTCATATCCATTCCCGAGTCACCCACAAAGGCGCACTGGCTTGGCTCTAACTCCATTTCCTTCATTATAGAAAGTGTTAGAGTTGGGTCGGGCTTTGTTGGAAGATTATCGACCTTACCCGAAGTGAAATCAAATATATTTGAAAAAATCTCATCAACGATTTTTTTCGCCATAACATCAACTTTATTCGAAACGACTGCGAGCTTATAGCCTTTTTCCTTTAATTGCGCAAGCATTTCGGTAATACCATCATAAGGCGCAGTTTTGTTAAGATAATTTTCATCATAAATTTTTCTGAAAATTTTATGACATTTATCTATCATTTCATCATTTCTATTTTCTTCCGGTAAAATTCTTTCGATTAGCTTTCGCATTCCGTCCCCGATGAAATAACGATACTTTTCCACCTCGTGAGTTGGGAAGCCTAACTCTTGAAGAGCGGCATTTGAGGCATCGGCTAAATCTTCTATTGAGTTTACAAGTGTTCCGTCTAAATCAAAAAATATAGCTTTTAACATTCTTTCACCCCGTTTTTTTGCAAATAAAAAAAGTCCCAAACGGGACTTTTTAATAAAGCTTATATAGCTCTTGTTACCTTGCCCGAACGCAAACAACGGGTGCAGGCATTGATACGACGAGGAGTTCCGTTTACTATTGCCTTTACCTTCTTAACGTTGGGTTTCCAGGTTCTATTGGAAC
>JAZUMI010000082.1:0-6374 GCA_045603505.1 Acutalibacteraceae bacterium | reverse complement strand
AGCGGTGGGCTCCACTTGTCAGGGGAGCTGTCAACGAAGTTGACTGAGGGGTAGTTTGAGAGCTTCCTTTTCTCTCCCTCCGTCTTTTTGCCTTATGGCAAAAATCCACCTCCCTCATCAGATGGAGGCTGATTGCCGTATATACGGCAGTGGGGCATTTTTGCAAAAGGCAGATTATTCAGTGGAATTTCAGTCCGGCCAGTAACAGCGGCTTACAGCCGCAGAGCAAACTACCGGCTTAGCCGGTAGTCATGATTATATTATTTTTTTATTCTGTGCTTATGTAAAATATAGTAAACGAGAATGGCTGCAAGTGGGAATAGCATACCTATAAACATACCAATTTTGAGTCCCAACTGGTCGGGGGTTAAGCTAAGCGAGGCAGCAAAGCTTTGCAGCATGGGGATTTGCACCGCACTATCCGCCGCAACACCTACGAGCTGAGGCACAATCGCGGCACCCATATCGCCGCCTGCCGCCATTAAAGCGAACACAACAACTCCGCCCGATTCAAAGCGGTCGGAAGCAATAACGAGTGAGCCCGGCCACATCATTGAAGCACAAAGACCGGTCATCGCACACGCAACAAGACCGATGAGTGCAACGTTACTGATTGCCGCAATAAGATAGCAAGCCGTAGCCCCGATTGCACCAAAGAGTAAAACGCGGGTTATATTCTTGCCGATTTTTGAATAAAGTGTACGGCCGAGTCCAAGTGTTGCACTAAACATTGCAACGCCGAACACATCGCCCCACACCTTGTCAATACCGAGTGCGGTTTCAAGGTAGCTTGAACTCCACTGTGCCATGGTGACTTCTGTTGCACCACCAAGAAAAATTCCGATAAAGCTTGCCCAGAGTGCAGGTCTTTTAAAGAGTGAAACGACATTGCTCGATTTTTCGGGATTATGTACGCAGGTAATGCCTGTTGAGCAAAAAAGCACCGCCGAAAGAACCGGAATAATCAAAAATAGCAATACTAATATATTCCAGTTTTGCTTACCAAATACAAGCAAAAACAGGGTACTGAGGATTACAACGCCAACTGCGCCCCACGCATAGACCGAGTGAAGACCACTCATCTGTCTGTCAGGGTCATCTGACGGAATTGATGCAACAATGGGGCTTATAAGCACCTCGCCAAGTCCTGCCGCTGCCGAAGAAATAACCGTGCCTATTGCAATGCCGATATATGCATATTGCGGTGCAAAGGTGGGCACCAATGCAAAAATTAAAAAGCCTATAATCGTCAAAAAAGGCATGGTGCGAACAACGGTTGGAATATGAAACTTGTGTGAAAAGAAGGAGAAAATAAGGTCAACGGTAAGCTGAGTTGTAAAATTCATAACAACCAAAAGGCCGAGAAGCGAATAAGAAACCCCGTAAAGTGAACGGAAGGTTAAAAACAGTATCGGCGAAAGGTTGCTCGTGAAAGCCATTGTGATATTTACCGTGTAACAAGCAAGTTTTAATAGTTTATAGTTCGTTTTCATAATTCACCTACATATAAAATTCATTATATTTATAACACAATTACACTTGTTTTTCAAGTAAGGTAAATTAAAATTTATTCACATAGAAAAACGGAGGCAACTTCTTTTGGAAGTGCCTCCGTTCGAACTTTTTATTGGCTTTAAATTATTCTTCGGTTTCCTCGTCCTTAGCCTTTGAAAGAATAAGGTTAACGATGATACCGAGGATAAGAGCGGTTGCAATAGCGGTAAGAGTAATCTTGCCGAAGGTGAGTGAAAGTCCACCGATACCTGCGATAAGAATGGTTGATGCAACAAAGAGGTTCTTATTTCTGTTAAGGTCAACCGCCTGAACCATCTTAAGACCGCTAACTGCGATAAATCCATAAAGTGCCATGCAAACGCCACCCATTACACAAGCAGGGATAGAGTTAACGAAAGCAACGAAAGGATTAATAAGTGAAACGAGTATTGCACCGAATGCAGCAGTAACGATTGTTACAACCGATGCGTTTCTTGTAATAGCAACACAGGCAACCGATTCGCCGTATGTTGTGTTGGGGCATCCGCCGAAGAATGCACCAACCATTGAGCCAATACCATCACCAAGAAGTGTTCTGTGAAGACCGGGCTCGGTAAGTAAATCTCTATCAATGATAGAAGAAATGTTCTTGTGGTCAGCAATATGCTCAGCAAATACAACAAAAGCAACAGGGATATAAGCCACTGCGATGGTTCCGATGTATGCTCCGTTTATTTCACCAATACCCTTAAATGCGGTAACGAATGTGAAGTCAGGAAGAGCAAAGAAGGTGTTAATTGTAACACCGTCAGCAACGAGAGCGGTGAAGTGACTAAAGTTGATAACCATTAAAGCAGGGTTGTTTGTAACGGTACCGATAACTGTGAAGATAGCGGCAACAACATAACCTGCGAGGATACCTATAATAAAGGGGATAAGCTTTGCCATTTTTTTGCCGTAGGTAGAGCAAAGGGTTACAACGATAAGTGTGATAATACCAATGAGAACGCAAATTAAGGGGTTAGCTGTGGGAACGCCTTCAGCATTTGCAACGCCGCCTTTTTGAAGGTCGCCAATAGCGTTTCCTGCGAGGGAAAGACCGATAATAGCAACTGTGGGGCCAATAACAACTGCGGGCATAAGCTTGTTTATCCAGTTAACACCGGCAATCTTAACAATGATTGCAATAACAACATAAACAAGACCTGCGAAAATCGCACCAAGGATAAGACCAACGTAGCCGAGAGAAGCGGAAACACCGCCTGCAAAAGCTGCAGCCATAGAGCCTAAGAATGCGAATGACGAGCCTAAGAAAACAGGGCTTCTGAATTTGGTGAAGAGTACATAAACAAGTGTTCCAACACCTGCACCAAAGAGAGCTGCCGCGGGGCTCATTCCGTTGCCGATAATAACCGGCACAACGAGGGTTGCTGCCATAATGGCAAGAAGCTGTTGAATCGCGAAAACGATTACTTGGGAGAACTTCGGTTTGTCCTCCACATTGTAGATAAGTTTCATTTTTTATCCTCCTTTATTTTAAACACCCTTGAAGGTATTTATTTACATCCTTTCGTAAAGCTCAACACAAGAAGTGTTATCAATAGGCGGAAGCTTCACATAAACAACCTCAGATTTTGAGGTTGGTACATTTTTGCCCACATAATCACCCTTTATGGGTAATTCTCTGTGGCCTCTGTCTATGAGTACTGCAAGTTGTACCGAAGCGGGTCTGCCAAACTGCATAAGGGCATTTAGTGCCGCACGGACTGTTCTGCCCGTAAAAATAACATCATCAACCAAAATAACAGTCATATCCGCAATAGAAAAAGGGATATCTGTGGGGTGAATGACGGGTTCGTTTGAAATTACCGTAAGGTCGTCCCTATAAAAAGTTATATCAAGAACGCCGAGCGGAATATCCTTACCCTCAATGGCATAAATATTATCAGCGAGTATTTTCGCAAGTTCAACACCGCGGCGCTTGATGCCGATGATGCAAATATTGTTTGAACCTTGGTTTTTTTCAAGAATTTCATGGGAAATTCGTTTGAGAGCTCTCGCAATTGCGGCTTCATCCATTAAAGATGCCTTTAACTTCTCCATAACTTCCTCCCACAAAAAACATCACTGAATTGATTTTATCACATTATCAAGATAATGTAAAGAATTTTTTAATTTGCACTATATAATGTATATATAATATATATATTTATATTTACATATAAACACCGCCTTTTGAAAACGAAATTTTACGGTTAGCTCAAAAAAATATGCTGTTTTTCGTGGGTTTGCACAACGAAATTGACATCAAATGTCAAAAAACGCCCTTTTTAAATAGTTACAAACTTGTAACTTTTGTAATTTGTGGACAAATTTTGTGCAAATTATACAAAAACGACCCTAAAAATTTCTTTGACATAGTAAATTTTTTTGACTATAATAACGAACGTTCGACAAGTGTACGAAAAACACAATAAAAAACGAACGAAAAAAAGGAGTTATTGGATGATAAAAAACTTAAAGTATCGTTTATCCTCCCTTTTTAGCGGATGGAGATTACGTGCTTACTGTGCAGTTATTATGGCGCTTATTACATTTGCTGCCGCAAACCTGCTCGATACTTCGGTAAACACCGTAAAGGTGTATGACGGAGAACAGACATACGTCACCAGAACACTCTCGCCAAACGTGGCAACCGTTCTCGCAACACTTAATCTTAAGTCAGAGAATTATAATGTTGTAAGCACTGTAAACGATAGCAACACAACAACAATCAATATTGAATATACCTTCCCCGTGTTCATTACTAACGGAGATTATGCTACACAGGTTTCAGTACCCGAGTGTACTGTAGCCGAAGCACTTTCTACCGCAGGTTTTAATGTTGATGAGCACGATATTATCGAACCGTCACTTGATACGGTTCTTACCGAAAGTGCCTATATTGATTATATCAATGTAGACTATGTTTCTACCTCTTTAACAAAAGAGATTCCCTATAAAACCAATACCGTTTATTCTAAAGATTATAAAAGCGGCACTACTACAACACTTACTAAGGGTGAAAACGGTAGTGAGCGTGTGACCTATACCTCTAAGGTGGTAAATGGTGAGGTAATAAGCAATGAGGTTACCGATGTTGTAACACTTAGCAAAGCAGTTGATGAAGTAAAGGTTATAGGAACAAAAAAAGCGGCTGTTAAAACAAGTGAGGATGTAAGTTGCATCTCAACGCTTAAGGTTCCCTTTGAAATTGCACTTGATGCTAACGGAGTTCCCGTTAACTATAAGTCCAAGAGAACGGCGAGAGCAACTGCTTATACCTATACAGGTAACCGTTGTTCAACGGGAGTAGCGCCACAACCAGGATATATTGCAGTTAACCCTAAGGTAATTCCTTACGGTACTAAGATGTATATTAAGACAAGTGATGGCTCTTATATCTATGGCTACGCAGTAGCTGCAGATACAGGCGGATTTATCAAAAAGCATCCAACAGGTGTGGACTTGTTTATGTCATCTGAAAGCGCTTGTCGCCGTTTCGGTGTAAGAACGGTTGAAATTTATATTCTTGAGTAATTGAAAACCGACTGAAAGAAAATTCAGTCGGTTTTTTTCTTTTTAGAACTTATCATATATTACAGTTTCGCCTATGGGCCTAAAATTAAAATGCATATCAAGGGGTTTTGATTCATCTGCGGGATATCCCATAACAAGTAAGGCAACTGGCTCTATGTTTTCGGGGATGTTAAAGGTTTCGCGCATTTTTGCAGGGTCAAAATGCATCACCCAACAAGAGCCAACGCCCTCGTTTTGAGCAGCAAGCATCATATAGGTTGTAACGATGACTGCATCCACAGGAGAAGAAAGTTCGCCGTCATATACCCTCTTCCAACTTTCCTCTTTGTTGTGGCACACGAGCATTGCGGTAGGAGCATAGAAGTGGCATTTGGTACAGTCTTGTAATTTTCTAACACTTTCATCTGTGTTTAAAACAAGAATTCGTTGCGGTTGATTGTTACAGCCGGTAGGTGCTTTATGCCCCGCTTCGAGAATTTTATCAACAACTTCCTGTGTTAAATGTTGGGGTTTAAATTTTCTAACCGAATATCTTTCATTTATTAGTTTTTCAAATTCCATAAATACTACCTCACATTAAAAATGTCTTAATTATATTATACCATATCATAAAACAACAGTCAAAGTTGTTCGTGTTTGATTAAGCAAAGAGATTTTATTTGCCTTACAAAAAAACATTGACTTTTTCAGTTATGTTATATATAATTATATGGCTATTTGATTTCAAAATGTTTCAAGAGTAAGCGAAGTAGCAGCGCGGAAAGAAAGTTAAAACAAATTAAAAAATTTTTATAACAATTTAATATCGAGATGTGGCTCAGTTTGGTAGTTTTCGCCCGAGCGCTCACGGTGTGAGAGGAAGCGAGAGGCGAAAAGGCGCCGAAACACGAGCAGTGTAAACGGCAGTGAGCAGTGCGAAGATGTTTCAAGAGTAAGCGAAGTAGCAGCGCGGAAAGAAAGTTAAAACAAATTAAAAAATTTTTATAACAATTTAATATCGAGATGTGGCTCAGTTTGGTAGAGCGCTGCGTTCGGGATACCATACCGAACGGTTAGAGTAAAACCTGCCGAACTGCGACAACCCCTTACAAATAGCCACTTTATCGGTGGCACAGTATTTATAAATTAGCGGTAAATACCGCTACGACCACATATAATCCCACAGATACGAAAATAACCGTAATTTCGTGGTGAAAATTTAATAGAGATCGAGGCGTGGCTCAGTTTGGTAGAGCGCTGCGTTCGGGACGCAGAGGCCGCAGGTTCAAATCCTGTCGCCTCGACCAAAAATCCGTGTTTCC
>JAZUMI010000081.1:0-7370 GCA_045603505.1 Acutalibacteraceae bacterium | reverse complement strand
ACCGAGGAGGAAAATTATGAAAAAGGCATTATCTCTCATTTTGGCAGGGTTGCTTCTGCTATTGAGCTTGACAGGGTGCTCACAAAAAACAAAACTCGATCCCGACGATCCCGTAACACTGACAATGTGGCACGTGTACGGCGAACAGGCAGACTCCCCGATGAACCGACTGATACAAGAATTTAACGAAACGGTTGGTTTGGAGAAAGGTATCATCATCGACGTTACGATGATGTCAAACGCAGCACAAATCGGAAAGAAATTATTGGACGCACAGAACGACGTTCCGGGTGTTCCGGCTATGCCCGATCTGTTCTTCTGCCATAACAACAATGCAGAAGAATTGGGTGCGGATAACTTGGTGAATTGGAAAGACCTGTTTACCGGGGACGAGTTGAACAATTATGTGCCGGAGTTCTTGGAGGACGGAATGGTTGGAGATACCCTTGCAGTATTTCCCGTATCCAAGTCCACTCACGTGCTGTTTATTGCAGGCACACAGTTTGACCGTTTTGCAAAAGAAATGAACGTATCCTATTCCGACCTAAATACTTGGGACGGCTTCTTTGCCGTTGCCGAAAAGTATCACACTTGGTCGGGCGGCAAACCGTTCTGCGCTTTGGATTATCCTATCCGCTGTGTTGAGCTGAACGCACTTTCAAAAGGTGCTGAGAATTTCTACACCGAGGATGGTTGGTATGACTTCGGAAATGAAATCTTCAAAGAGTCCTGGATGGAGTTTGCCGAGTCGTTAGCAAAGGGACATATTGTTGTTTCCGACCTGTATTCCAACACACAGGTTATGACTGGTGAGGTTGTATCGGGCATCGGCTCCTGCGCATCCATTCTTTATTACAATGATACGGTTACATATCCTGACAACACGACCGAGCCGATGAACCTGCAGGTTCTCCCGCTTCCGAAGACCGAGGGAGAGGATCTGCTTGTAACGCAGGCAGGCGTTGGTCTTTGTGCATATAAAACTACCGAGCAAAAAGCGGAAGCCGCTGCCGTATTTGCCCGTTGGCTTACCGAGAGCGAACGCAATCTTGAATTTGTGGCTTCTACCGGATATATGCCCGTAAACAAGGATTCTTTTGATAAGATAAAGGAATACAATTTTACAACCGAAGCATATAAGAATCTTTACACTACGCTTAACTCGGTAAATGAAACCGCAACCGCTGTCAGAGAGCCATCCTTTGTTGGTTACTATGCAAAGATCAATCCCTTGTATGATGGACTTCGTAAACTGCAACCCCAGCTTGCAGAAAGATATAAAAACGGTGAAGAAGCCGCCAAACTTGCTGCTGAAACATGGGAGTTGTTCAAATCTGTAAAGTAAGGCGGTGATGGTATGAAATTGTTATCCGCTTTTTCTGAGAAGAAACAGTCAATGAAGCGAAAACTGTTCGGATATATGTTTCTCCTTGCGGTACTGCTGTTGGTTTTGGTGTTTGCGGGATTGCTCTTGATCGGACAGTTCACAGGCATAAAGCAAAAAACGTATGAAACCTTAGAGTTCCAAGCAGATGTGTTTGAAAGACAAATTGACGCACATATCGACGGTTTGGCAGTAATGGGCATCCAGCTTTCAAGCGATGCCACAACTGCCATTGAAAACTATCTTGCAGATAGCCGTATCGCATTTTCCGACTTGAACAATTCGGAAAAGAATGTTTCGGATGTTCAAGAAGCCTTGTTTGATATACTCAAGCATAAGCTGATGGAAACCGATTGCTCCGGTGCTTTTATCGTACTGGATGCATCGGTAAATACATCCGTTGAAAATGCGGCGCAATCCCGCACAGGTCTTTATCTGCAACATAGTTCCTTGGATTCCTCCGATAACGGCATTTTGCTTTACAGAGGGCTTTCCGATCTTGGCAAAAAGCACGGGGTTATGCCACACAGAAAATGGCGTTTGGAGTTCAGTACGGATTTGTTTCCTAACTATGCTCAACTGATAAAAGGTTCGGAGTTGCCGCTACAATGTTCCTATCGAATTTCCGATGTGTTTACATTAACCGGCACTTCGGAAAGAGCTGTCTTATTCACACTTCCAATTATAGGCGATGACGGAGCGATATATGGTTTGTGCGGATTTGAGATAAGCGAAAGTTATTTTAAGCACGTATTCAGCCAGCCTAATAATTTAGATCACGTTGTCTTTGCCGTGAACAGCGGTAGTGACGGCATAAAAAATGCCGCTGACTCTTTCAGTTGCGGCATTGCAAACGGATATTACTTAGCACCTAAAGGAGAATTCACTACTTCTTCCTTTGGAAACGGTTTGACCTTGTTTGAGGGAAACTCCACTTCATATATCGGAGTGACAAAGCAAATCAAACTTTGCAAAGATGATTGCGACTTTTCCATATCGGTACTTATTCCAAAGCAGGATTACAACAGTTGGTCCGCGAATAATACCGTGCGGATTATACTGCTTATGCTTCTTCTCGTTACGGCAACTGTGGGATGCTGTTTCTATTTTTCTCGCAGGTTCTTGTTACCGATCAAACGGGGGTTGGAGCAAATCAAGCATAAGGAATACGGCGGATATTCCAATGTTACGGAGATTGACGATTTGTTTGCTTTTCTTGCTGAGCAAGACCGTATTGCAGAAGCTCACTTTGCTGAGATGGAAAGCCAAAAAGCAACAATGCAATCTACTCTCGACCAAATGACCAACGAAAAGAACGAAGCCGAACAGAACGCCGCAAGGTTGGCATATTCAAGAAAAAACGAAGTTGATCCATGCGATTACGAACAGTTCCTTATGGGCGTAAAAACGCTTACATCTATGGAACGTACCGTGTTTGAGTATTACCTTGCGGGCAAAAGTGTGAAACAAATTGTTGAACTGGCAGGTATCAAAGAGTCAACCGTTCGTTTCCATAACCGCAATATTTATTCCAAGTTAGGCGTGAACTCGCTGAAACAGTTGCTATTATATGCTGCAATTATGAAACAGGACGAAGAAGGAGGTACAAACCTATGACATTGGCAGATAGACTAAATAAAATTATTGACGAAAAGAACATTTCAAAGAGAGAATTTGCAAAACGGGTCGGTATTTCCGAGAATTATGTTTATACGCTGACAGGCGAAAGTAATAAAATCACAACCCTTTCGCCAATGCTCGCAAAGGTAATTGCAATGGAGTTCGGCTATGATGCCGAGTGGATCCTGCATGGAGATAAAAAGGTATGACAAAAGCCGAATGAGTTTGAACGCTCATTCGGCTTTTTCTGTGACAGTTTGAATATTTCGTTTTTGCTACTCAAATCAATGGATTTCTGACGCATATTTAGAATGTTATTCTGCTCCTTTCTAAAATCGCCGAAAAACCAATTTAAACAGGATTTTGTGCAAATTGAGTTGGACAAAAATCAGCGAAAACCCTAGTGTTTATGCGGTTTTCTCGACTTTTGTCCTATTATACCATATTCCTCAATTCTTCTAACTATCCCTGTTGCTTTCATATATAAATCGTTCTCCTTGTTTTCGTAATAGTGATACTATTATTTGTAACTCGTGGGAATTTATACTGCTGAGATTTAATTTTTGAGTGCATATCGTAACACCTGACTTTTGTTGACAAATATTGGGTTTTAGTGTATATTTATAAGGGCTAAACTAGTTATAGTTAAGGCGAGATTTTCATTGAAAAAAATTTTGATTGCCGGAAAAGGTAGTTATATCGGCAACTGTTTCAAAAATTACATTGAAGCAACATCTGATAAATATCTTGTTGAAGAATTAGATACTTGTAATTTTGATACTCAAAACTACTCTTTTATTGGTGTTGATATAATAGTTTATGTAGCCGGTATTGCACACATTAAGGAAACTAATGAAAACAAAAATTTATACTATGAGGTGAACCGTGACTTAACTATAAAAATTGCTAAATTAGCTAAGGAACAGGGTGTTAAACAGTTCATTTTCTTAAGTTCTATGAGCGTTTACGGTATGGATAGCGGCGTTATTACACCTGAAACAACACCTACTCCTAAAAGTTTTTACGGCGAATCTAAGTTACAAGCAGAGCAAATGCTCTCCTCCCTATGCGATGAAAATTTTAAAATCGCCGTTTTAAGACCTCCCATGGTATACGGTAAAAACTGCAAAGGAAATTTTCAAACTGTAGTAAAAATAGTTGATAAACTTCCCCTATTTCCAAAACTTAAGAACAAACGCAGTATGATATATATCGATAATTTATGCGAGTTTATCAAACTATGCGCAGATGAGGAGCGCAACGGCTTATATTCCCCTCAAAACAAGGAATATATTGAAACTTCAAAAATGGCTAAGATAATTGCATAAGAGAAAAATAGAAAGGTATTTTTCAGTGTAGTTTTAGGGTTTGCAGTACTCTTAATCCGCCCTTTTATTTCTATGGCAAATAAAGCCTTTGGCAACCTTATATATACAGAAACTGAGAAGGATAATTTCTCTTACTGTGTTGTAGATGAAATTGATTCCTTTAAAAAATCGGTTTAAATATAGTAAAAGCGGAGTGGTTCCCCACTCCGCTTAAATTTTTATTTAATTACTCAAGATAAGAAGAAATTTTCTCTGCGAGATAATCTGTAGCTTTTTCTGCACCTGCGACATTCAAGTGATGATAGTCCATAAAGTCTGTCTTTGTATCAAATTCTATTTCTTCTTCCAAATCATAATATGCAACATCTTTTTCTTTACAATAATCTTTAAACCAATTTGATTTTTTTAACTCATTTTCTGTTGAAATATAAGGTGCTCTATAGAAAACTAATTCAACATCATACTTTTCGCAAAGGTCAATAATTTTATTGATATATTTTACAATATCTTTCTCATAGGCTAGTTTTTCTGCCTCAGAAACTTTCGCTTGTTTCTCGTTGTAATCAACAAGATTTTTAGTATAATCTTTTGTATTATATGCCGCGAATCCATTATTGTTTTTTCGCAAGGTCATTTCGTTTTTAACATACCCCTCGCTAATTTCCACAATCTTAGGAAAAGAGTATTTAAAATCAACTTCATTAAGTTCCAAATTCAAAATTCGGTCCTTATATTTTGCAATTGCTAAATTTTCAGTTACAATATCAAGAGAATTATAATCGCGAATTACCTCTAATTTTTCAAACGAAAAAGGAATCGTTTCCACATTTACAGGCATATAAAAATTAAATATATCGTCTTGAGTGCTATAGGTTTCATATGCATTAAGGCCCCAAATATCAACAAGCGCCACATCTGGTACATCTACTTTAAAACGCTCTAACATGCGCAAATAAGTAGTAGGTATTATTTCTCCAGGATTCGCAAAGACATATGAAGTGGTACCTGTCGTTTCTTTAAATCTCGTAGGATTAAATGAAGTATACGTATGGCATGAACCAAAAGCCTGTACATCATAATTAGAATTTTCTTTTTCTATAAAATCCTGAAGAATAAAATATCTGTTATTAACCTTATTTAAAACGACACCATTAGTCTTAAAAACCAAAGCTAATAGCAAAGCACAAAACAAAACACAAGCAACTATTCTTTTAATTGTTGTTTTCATCAGAAACCTCCGTATAAGAATCCGGCCATATCATAACCGCTTCCATAAACGCCGAATAATAATATATCAAAAATTAAAACTATATATATTACCCAACGGATAACAAGATGCGTATTTAATACTGCCAAAACGCTGTTTCCTTGTTTTTTAGCGCAAAGCTCGATAGTAAAGAGGGCAATAATATGGGTGACAAGTAATGTGAAAGCATTTTGTGATATGCCACAAGTAAATAAGGAACCATCGAATAAAACCCAAGGTTCAAATGCCGAGAACATATTTTTAATATACTCTATCGCCGTTGCTGCGCCGCTTGAACGGAAGAAAATCCAAGCCAAAGTAACGAGATTAAAGGTAATTATAACCTGATAAATTCGTTCACTTACAGAACCCTCTTTTACGCCGATTACAGCTTTTACCTTTTTCCTTAGTGGCATAGTAACAGCGCCTACTATTTGATATACTGCATGAAGAAGTCCCCAAATAAAGAACTGGAAACCTGCTCCGTGCCATAAGCCGCTTACTAAGAAAGTAACGATAATGTTAAGGTATTTTCTTATATTGCCTTTTCGGTTACCACCCAGCGAAATATATACATAATCCTTAAGCCAGTTACTAAGTGAAATATGCCACTTGCTCCAGAACTCCTTTATTGAGCCTGAAAGGTACGGACGGTTGAAGTTGTTTATCATATCAACGCCGAATAAACTACTTACACCACGGCAGATATCAACACATCCTGAGAAATCTGCATACAACTGAATTGCATATCCTACTGCACCGAGATACAAGATAACACCGCGAAGTTCGGCATGGTTGGAAAAACAATAATTTGCGAAGATACCTATACGGTCTGCAATAACCATTTTCTTAACCAAACCAAAAAGAATTAGTACAAGTGAAGAGCGCATTCTCTCATAGGAAAATTTATCTTTATTGAGCAACTGCGGCATCAACTGTTCATAACGTGAAATCGGGCCCTGAACTATTGCTGGGAACCACGAAAGGAACAAAAGATACTTCCAAAATCTGTGCTCGGCTTCAACCTTCCCTTTTGATACATCAATAAGGTATGCTATTGCCTGAAGCGTAAAATAAGAGATTCCAACAGGCACAATAAGAGAAAGCGTTGGAGAACTGCCCTCTATTCCCACTACATTCAGTACGCGGAAAAATGTTTTAAGTGCCCACGGAAGTTCCTTTATATAGAACCACACGCCAGCATTAAGTAAAATACATAAACTAACAACAAGATTTTTCCTCTTAAATTTATGTATGAAACGCGCAGTTAAGAAAGTAGATAGCGCTGTAAAGAACAGGAACAACAGATACTTAGCATCAAATAATGCATAAAATACAACACTTGCGCCAAGAAGTATCACTCCTCGCCAACTTTTAGGAAGAATATAGTATAATAAAGCTACTACTGCCACAAAAGCTACAAAAGACAGTGATAAATAACTCATAAAACCTCCAAAAATACTTAGTTTTCTTTAAAAATCGACATAAAAATAATTCACTTTATTGTATCATAATGCCTTATAAAAGTCAAGATTATGCCATATCTTACCAAGGGCTATTTCCCCAGCTATAATTTGCTTTTTTTAATTTTTACGCTTTTTGTACGAAGGAGGAAAACTAAAAACATATAAAACAAACAGCGAGGTGAAATTGAACCGCCCCAATTTGTGCGGACAGCACAAAAAAGTGCTCTATGGTAGCGAAAATTAAACTTTAAGCAATATACTGACTTCGTTTTTCGAGCGGAGTCAGTTTTGTTTTAAGTTGTATGCGTTGGTTATTGTAGAAATGG
>JAZUMI010000080.1:0-4738 GCA_045603505.1 Acutalibacteraceae bacterium | reverse complement strand
TCCTCACTGCCGTAGAGGGTCTTGTATTCCGGGTACTTCTTCAGCGCGTAATAGCCGGTTACCTCCCGGTAGGTGTAGCCAAGATGGGCCGAGCGGGTAATGATGGTGTTGAGGGTCAATCCTTCTCGGAAGAAGATGTTGTTAATTTCAGGATTGTCTATGAAATATAGCTCATTGCACAGATCTTTTTTGTCGCTGGTGTAATTCAGATAGCTCACATACTCTGCGTAGCCCATAGCCGGCTCTAACACATTGCGGCTATAGTAGCTTGCCCTGTTGTAGTGAAATACGCGGGAGTCATACCCTAAATTCCCCAGCTGCGCGGCTAAGGACTGATTAAAATCGTTGGTCACAAAGTCAAACACCAGACTGCCGTTGGTGGGCAAGTAGATGCCGGTATTCATACAAAATTCGGAGTTCAGCGTTCTGCCGCTGCCGTAGCCCGGGGCGTAGAAATTGGTGAAATTCACACCTTCTGCCATCAGCCGGGTTAGGGTGGGGGTGTCCTGGGGAGTGATCATCCAATCGTCCATAGATTCCATCATCACCAGGATCACGTTCTTGCCGGCAAAAGCACCGGTCATCTCGTTAGGCTTTTTTTCTCCCCGCTTGTCAAAGAACGTGTCGATCTCATTTTCCTGCTGGGAGAGGGCGGCCTTGTAGCCGGGGGTGAGAGGGTATAACTCATTGACCCAAAGATCCCGTGCAAGGAGCTGGTACAGGCCCGTGATGTCATAAACCTCCTTGGCATCGTACATCGTGTTGTAGGTCACCCGGCAGGAGGATGATGCGTTGTAGTTGTTTGCCGTGACCTTATCCTGGCGGAAAATCAGCTCCGGCAGGAAACAAAGACCGATGATGCAAAGGGCGCTGCAAGCCAAAAAGGGGATCCGTCGTAAAGCCTTAGTAGGGGAGTGGGGGAATATCCAAATGATCAGCACGCCAAGGCCGATCATTACCACAGCAACGATCCACCAAATAGCGGGAAACTGGGAAAGCACATCACCAAAAAAAGTAGTGCCTTCCTTAGCTAATTGGGTAGTGGAAACCCACATCAAATTGCCCAAGGTCATATAGTAGCCGCTTTGAGCCAGGGCCCACAGGAGCAGTGGGAAGTATAGAATACCAAATACGATCCGGCCTGCCAGCCGGGGCAGAAACAGGACGATGCCCGCAAAAAGGACCGCCCACAGAAAACCGAAAGCCAAACCGTACAAAGTGCTTGCGCCCACCATAGACAGCAATACCAGCTCAATGGCAAAGAATGGAGCAAAAACGGCAAAAAAGCCTATCAGGTAATAGGTAAAGGGTTTATCTGCTAAAATTTGAAGCTTGCGGAGAAATGCGTTCAAAAAAATCACCTAATTCCAAAAGAATTGCCCCTATACTATCACAAAAAATGGGGAAAAACAATGTTATTCCCCATCAATTTCAAAAAAGTTTACTTTTTGCAAAAAGCTTAGGAATTCGCGAAAAAAACCCTTGACAAAATGGGTTAACATGGCTATAATAAGCGTGTTCTGTTTGAGCCGCCGGTATAGCTCAGTTGGTAGAGCAGCTGATTTGTAATCAGCAGGTCGGGGGTTCGAGTCCGTCTACCGGCTCCAAGCAGACGGTAGAGAGTTAAATATGGGGGAGTTCCCGAGTGGCCAAAGGGGACAGACTGTAAATCTGCTGCGTATCGCTTCGATGGTTCGAATCCGTCCTCCCCCACCAAGAAAAAGACGATTGCGAAAGCAATCGTCTTTTTCAGTTAAATCCACCCTGTCGAGTGGGTGAAATATTGCTTCGCAATGTGAAATTCGAGCAAAGCTCGAGTGAAATCGCTGCGGCGGTGGGTGGATTTAATTTCATATTTTGCGTCAGCAAAATATTTCACCAAAGGCGAAAGCCTTTGATTTCACCGTGAGCGTAAGCGAACGATTTCACTAAAATCTCCGTCAAGATGGATTCGAACGACCGAAATCGACGATTTCCATTGTTTAATTTGTAGTTTTATGTTATAATACAGCATAATTTATATACTAAAACAAAGGAGAAATCGATAATGAATAAAATGGCAGTGATACTTAAGAGCATAGGTGGTATAGTAATAGGATTTGGGTGTTTAGCTTTTTTGGTTATAGGCAGTAATATTGATAATGCGGCAATAATAATCGGCGGAATTGTAGGAAGTGTTGTATCTGGAATTTCTTTCATTGGGTTCGGAGAAGTTGTTAATCTATTACAACAAAACATTGATATACAAAATCAAATAATAATTAAACTTAGTGAAAACCACCCTAATATAGCTGAACAGAACCATACTCCATCGAGTGTGCTACAAGATATTGAGGCAAACTTGCCTAAAATGTGAGGTGAAATAAATGACGGATAGGTTTGAACATCTACATAAATTGCCAGACAACTTATATGTACCTGGATCCCCTGTGATTATAACAGCAGGAGAGCTATTAAAAGATGCTGTAACAGGAAAAGTAATTGTGCAATTAAAATTCAAGAGCGTTAGCAAAAATATTATAAAAGCTATTAGAGTTTCAATAACACCTTTTGATATTTTAGAAAAAGCAATGTCTGAAATTTGTGAATATCAATATTTAGATCTAAATGTTGCTGATGGGCAGTATTTTGGGTCAGATAAGGCTATTATTATGCCTAATAATTCCACTCGCTCTTTTTCTATAAGTAAAATTCAAATAGTTTTTTTAGATAAAACAGTTTGGGAGAGTTCTAAAGCACTATTCAATATTCCTGCACAGTTGCCCTTGAAAACTGTTTTTAATGATGATGAATTGGTAAAACAATATCAGTTAAAAGTAAATAATAAAGCAAAATATGTCCCCGATACATTTGAAAGCTTGTGGTTATGCAGTTGTGGTTCTATAAATAATTTCACTAATTGCAATGATTGTGGTGCAGAGAAGATGAACGTTTTTTCTTGCTATGACATCCCAAAACTACGAGAAGAAATGAATGCTCGATTAGTGTGTGAAAACGAAGAAAATAAGCAAAAAATAACGAAACGGAGAAATCAAAAAATATTTCTAATAAAGAGTGTTTGTGTTTTAAGTATATTAGTTAGTGTTGTTATCCTTGCCAGCATTTTTATACCTAAGATTAGAACAAAAATCACTTTATACAATCAATATATGTCTGCTCAAGAATATGCAGAAAACCACAATTATACTGAAGCCATTAGTTTGTTATCTAAAATAAAGAATTACAAAAACAGTGAATCTCTAATTACTGAATATTTATATCAAAACGCAAAACTCATGTTTGAAAACTCGAAATACGAAGAGGCTCTCGAGGAATTTGTTTTACTTGATGGATATCAAGATTCAAAAGAATATGCAGAAAATTGTATCGAGTTTTTAGCCAAAGAATATTATGAAATGGGAAACTTTGATAAATGTATTGAAATGTGTTCAAAGCACAATTACACTTCTGATTTTTATTTTAAGAGTGCTTATGAAAAAGGGAAAAAACACTTTGAATCCAAAGAATATAGGCTAGCATTAAATTATCTAAATTTATCAAATGAATATATGGATTCAAATGATATGATTTTAAAAAGCGAACAATATCTTAACTATGATGAAGCTGTTAAAAAAATGCGAAACGGGGATTTAAAAGAAGCTTTAAATATTTTTGAATCATTGGAAAGTTTTAATGAATCTAAGTCGCACGCTCAAATTTGTAGGAAGTATATTAAGTATGATGGTGAATGGAAGAACACATCACAGATAAGTTATTATGATAAAGGAGATAGTAACGACTTTGGAGCGTTGCCTAGCGACGATTTAACCATAAACATTTGTATAAGTGAAGAACACGAAGTTTCTATCACGGTTCAAGAGTATGTTCTAACTTCTCCGCAGAAGCTGGAAAAATTAACATATAGTACAACAGTTAACGGATCATTATTATCTTGGGAAGTATATTCGGATAAAAATGATTTCAATATGGAAACAGGAAAACGTATAGAAGAGTCTTATCACACAAAAACAGTATACTCATATTCTTATCCTAGTTAAAAATAATACCAAGTTTGGCTAAATGCAAATGTCAAAATCTTTTTGTCAAATAATTCTCTGGACTTTGAAACCTTTTCAGATATAATTGCTGTTACCAAAAAGAAAGGTGGTAGCAGTTATGAAATTCGAAAGCAAAGAACAAGAGCTAATGTTTATGAATGTTTTGTGGTTACGGCTGTTCTATCTGCAAGAACATTTAAAAGAAACAGGCGAACTTGAATTTATGCAGGTTGTTCGTGAGTGTAATAGGAGATGTTCTAACAAAATCGAGCGTTTAAAAGACGAAATATAAGTGGCATCTAAATGGTTCGTAATAGTGAAGAAGTAAAATACGCCAACGGCGAAATATCACTAACCCTCCGTCAAGATGAATTCGAACGACCGAAGTATATAATGTCTTGATTAATTGTTGGGTATATGTTATAATTAAAAACAAAGGATGCATTTAATATGAGTGTCAGATTTAAAAGATTGATTGCCTTTGTGATAGATTGAAATATTACTTTGTTTCCGTTTGTGTTTATATTTTCTTCTTTAACAACTTTTTTATTAATATATCGGGGGTGGGGTTTATATGCAAAAGGATATTTTCGGAGAGTGCCGATACAAAGTGGGATTACACATCCATACAAATGTAACAGACGGCAGACTCTCTTCCAAAGAAGCTGCAAAAATATATAAATCAGCCGGGTTTGATGCTG
>JAZUMI010000079.1:0-25054 GCA_045603505.1 Acutalibacteraceae bacterium | reverse complement strand
TCTTCGTTAGGCTCATCAACAGTGGCTGTAACTGCTGCGGGGTCTTCAACTAAACCCTGAGCAATTGCAATTAAAAGTTCATTCATTGTACTACCTCATTAGAAAAAATTAGATGATACCGTTCTTTTTAAGTAATGCCTTAACAGTATCTGTGGGCTGAGCGCCGTTCTTAATCCAGGTCTTTGCCTTGTCTGCATCGATTTTAACATCAGCTGGGTCCTTAGTAGGATCATAGTAACCGATTTCTTCGATGAAGCGACCATCACGCGGGAATCTTGAATCAGCAACAACAACGCGGTAGAAAGGAGCACGTTTTGCACCTAAACGACGAAGTCTGATTTTTACTGCCACTTAAAACACCTCCATAAAAGATAATATTTATTTTAAAGAAGAAATCTTCTTAAAAACCGAAACCACCTGGCATACCGCCTGGGAAGTTCATTCCTCTGCCGAATTTTCGCTTGGCGCCTTTGGAATTCATTTGCTTGAACATCTTTTTCATCTGCTCATACTGTTTGAGAAGTTTATTAACATCTTCAACCTTAACTCCTGAGCCCGCTGCAATTCGTTTGCGGCGAGAAGCATTGATTATATCAGGTTTTGCTTTTTCTTTAGGAGTCATTGATTTAATGATTGCTTCAACACGGAGCATTTGTCTATCATCAATATCAACATCACGAATTTGCTTTTCCATACCCGGAATCATCGAGAGGATACTCTTTAGCGAGCCCATATTTTTTATTTGCTGGAATTGTTCAAGCAAATCATTCATATCAAATTTGTTTTCAGCAAGTCTTTTAGCAGTTTCTTCTGCCTTTTTTTCATCAATTTCGTGTTCGACACGCTCAATTAAAGAGAGCATATCTCCCATGCCGAGGATACGTGAAGCCATTCTGTCGGGGTGGAATTCATCAAGCTCATCCAACTTTTCGCCAACGCCTGTAAATAAAATCGGCTTACCGGTAACTGCACGCAGAGAAAGTGCCGCACCGCCTCTTGTATCGCCATCCAACTTAGTTAGAATAGTTCCGTCAATTTCCAAAATATCATTAAATGCTTTTGCAACATTAACGGCATCTTGACCTATCATTGAGTCAACAACAAGAAGGATATTATGAACCTCAACTGCTTCGGTGATGCGTTTTAATTCATCCATAAGGTCTGAATCAACGTGTAGACGACCGGCAGTATCAAGCAACACAAAGTCATAACCGTAATCTCTAGAATGCGCTATGGCTTTTTTTGCAATAATTTCAGGCTTTTCAGTGCCCATTTCAAACACAGGAACGTCGACAGCTTTACCCACAACCTTTAACTGTTCAATCGCAGCAGGGCGGTAAATATCACATGCAACTAGCAAAGGTCTGTGACCCTGGGCCTTTAAATGCTTTGCAAGTTTACCTGAATGAGTTGTTTTACCGGAACCTTGCAAACCGCACATCATAACAACGGTTGGAAGTTTAGAAGAAAGTTTTAAACGTGATTGTTCACTACCCATAAGAGCGGTTAATTCATCACGTACGATTTTTATAACCATCTGTGGTGCAGTGAGGCTTTCCATAACGTTTTCGCCAATGCATTTTTCAGTAACCGAGGCCGTGAAATCTTTTGCAACCTTATAGTTAACATCTGCTTCCAAAAGAGCAAGGCGAACTTCACGCATAGCCTCTTTAACATCGGCTTCTGTTAATTTACCCTTAGAACGAAGACGCTTAAAAACGCCGCCGAGTTTATCAGTTAGATTGTTAAACGCCATCGTATCACTCCTTTATAATTCTTCAATAATTGAATAGATTTCTTCTTGTGCAGCAGTATTACCGTTTTTTGCGAGTGGCGAAAGTTCTTTAAGTTTTAAAAATTTTTCACAGTAACCGCACTTTTCTTCCAACTCTTTTAGTTGGATTTCTGCACGCTTAACTGCATCTCTCACACCTTGGCGGGTAATACCCTCATTCTCTGATATTTCTGCAAGGGATAAATCTTCATTATAATAGTAATCGGTGAGTGTTCGTGACTTTTCACTTAAAAATTCACCGTATACATCAAGTAATGCTGAGATAAATAAATCTTTAGCCATAACAAACCTCACTGTAAAGAAAAAAACTTTACAGCCTTAAGTATAACATTATATATACGTTTTGTCAACACTTTTTTGCTTGACAAAATTTTGGGTACTTTGTATACTGAAATAAACAAAAAAGAGGTGCGTTATGAAGAAGATTTTAAGTTTTACCGTTAACCATGATATCTTAGAACGTGGGGTTTATGTATGCCGTGTTGATGGCGATGTTGTTACTTATGATATAAGAATGAAAAAACCTAATAATAACGATTATCTCGAAACTGCGACTATACATACGATTGAACATATTTTTGCAACCTTTGTGAGAAATAGTGAATTTTCTGATAGCGTCTTATATTTTGGACCTATGGGTTGTAGAACAGGATTTTATCTATTGCTTCGTGATAATGTTAGTAAGGAACAAACATTAAAATTAGTGTTTGATGCTTTTAAATTTATTTCTGAATTTAACGGAGATATTCCAGGAAACAGTAAAATAGAATGCGGAAATTATCTCGAACACAATTTAGATGGTGCAAAAAGAGAAGCGGCATCAATGCTTTCTGTGGTCGATAACTTAACAACACAAGATATGATTTATAAAAATTAAAAGAGGACCTATTGGTCCTCTTTATTTTTTTTTGTTTTATTAGGAATTTCTTTAGGGTTTAATCTGTAGGAAAGGGTCATAAGTGAATCAACAAAGTGCACATTCTCAACCTGAACATCCTTATGATTTAAGGCGATGTCATAGTGGCTAAAATTCCAGAAACCTTTAACTCCTAAATTAATCAATTGATTAGCGAGATTAGGTGCAGCGTCTTTAGGCACACAAAGAATAGCAACTTCTGGTTTATTTTCGCGGCAGAATTCATCGAGCGAGTCGGTACTTCTGATGGGTAAGCCCCTAATAATCTGACCAACAAGTGATTCCTTGCTATCAAAAACACCGGCAAGATGATAACCGCGAGATTCAAAATTGATGTGTAGTAGCACTGCTTTACCAAGATTACCAACGCCGATAAGAATTGTGTTTTTTGGAATATCAAGACCTAAAATTTTTCCTATTTCATTATATAAGAATTCAATATTATATCCATAACCCTGATGACCGAAACCGCCGAAACAGTTAAGGTCTTGTCTGATTTGGCTTGCAGTAAAGCCCATTTTAGCGGAAAGCTCGCTTGAAGATATTCGAGTCACACCGCTTTTTTTTAGTTCGCCTAAAAAACGATAATAGCGTGGAAGACGCTTTATAACCGAATTAGAAATTTTACAAGTATTCATGAAAATTCTCCATTTATGTAATGTTTAATATATAATATGATAATATTTTAACAAAAAAAAGTCAAGTTTTAAAAATTTCCTATTGACAAAATAAAAAATTTATGTATAATAAAAATAGTAATCATTACTGATTTGGAGAAAATCTTATGAAGAACTATTCGAGACAGCGCGAAGCAATACTAAATGTTCTTCGTTCAACGGATGTTCATCCAACTGCTTCAGAAGTTTACAAAAGGGTGAGGCAACAGATACCTAATATAAGTTTAGGAACTGTATACCGAAATCTTTCTGCACTTAGCGAAGCGGGGGATATCTTAACAATATCTGTTGGTGAAGGAACGGACCATTTTGATGGGAATGCAGCACCGCATTTACATCTACATTGTAGATGTTGCGGAAGTATTGCAGATGCGGAATTTGATTTCAGTGATGCTCAAAAACAAATTAATGAAATGGGCTTTAAATCTGAAACAAGTATACTCGTAATTCACGGGATTTGTAAATCATGTAATCGATTATAGATTATTTGAAATAAATTTTGGAGGAACTTAAAAATGAAAAAGTATGTATGTCTTATTTGCGGTTACACACACGAAGGAAATGAAGCACCTGCAGAGTGCCCAATCTGTCACGCACCGGCATCAAAATTTCAAGAGCAAGCAGGAGAGAAAACATGGGCGGCCGAACATGTTGTAGGTATTGCTAAGGGTGTAGATGAAAGAATTATCGAGGGTCTTCGCGAAAACTTTAATGGCGAATGCTGTGAAGTTGGTATGTACCTTGCGATGTCGAGAGTTGCTCATAGAGAAGGCTATCCTGAAATTGGTCTTTATTGGGAAAAAGCCGCTTTGGAGGAAGCAGAACATGCAGCTAAATTTGCAGAACTCTTAGGTGAGGTTGTAACCGATTCTACTAAGAAAAATCTTGAGATGCGTGTTGATGCAGAAAACGGTGCAACACTTGGTAAGTTTGAACTTGCTAAACTTGCTAAGGAGTTAGGTCTTGATGCTATCCATGATACTGTGCATGAAATGGCACGTGACGAGGCCCGTCATGGTAAAGCGTTTGAAGGTCTTTTAGGTCGCTATTTTAAGTAATTAAAAAATGTGGAGTTTACGCTAACTCCCATTACATAGAGGAGAGATTTATATAAAAAAAGGGCAATAATTGCAATAGTTATATCGCTATTTGCTACTATATCACCGGCAGTTCTTATAGCGCTCTTTATTGGGGGAAATGATGCATTAGGCGCATTACTCATCTTGCTTCTAACACTTTATCCTATAGTATCAATAGTAGTTGGAATTTTGAGCGGCGTAAGCAAACCTCAGTGGTACATACCGATTATAAACGCTTTGATATTTTTAGTGGTGTATACAATTGTACTAACATTTGATTTTACGTTAGTGATAGCTTCGGTTATCTATGCAGCAATTGGAATAGTTGCCATGTTGATAACAAGAGCTATTAAAAATAAAAAAGCAAAATAGTTTTAATTAAAAGGGAGGCGAAAGCCTCCTTTTTTATTTGTCATAATATATAATTAACCGCACAAATAATTTGCATTTATGAGAACATTTATTCATATATTTTAATATATTAGCGGAGGTGCGATATGGAAGAGAATTATGCTAATGAAGTTAAGGAAAGCAAAGGAAAAAGAAATACATTTTTTTATATAATAATTATTCAACTAATAACGGTGGCTATACTATTAGGCTCAATTGTTTGTATGAAATATTTTTTCAAATCGAACTATAAAGAGTTCAATAATTGGTACGAGAAAACATTTCTTAGTCAAACCGATATAAATGAGGTTTTAGGGGAAACAAAAAATGAAATTCAAACTTCTTGATACCGAAATATATATATCTTTTTTATTTGTTGCAATTGTTGCTTTAATGCTTGCAACTGATAGAACAGGTTTGCTTTTACCGAGCTTATTTGCAGTAACAATGCATGAAGTGGCACATCTTTTTGCAATGTGGCTTGTAGATTTATCACCAAAAAGAATAAGGCTTATACCCGCATCGGTTCAGATAATACGAAAGTTCGGTGCAAGTTTTAAAAGTGAAATATTTATCGCTTTGAGTGGTCCTGCTGCTAATCTGCTTTTATTTGCTGTGCTTTACTTTAATTTTCTTTCTTTTGGTAATGAAATGGTGCAGTATTACGCTCTTATAAATCTTGTTGTTGGTGCATTTAATCTGCTCCCTGTAATTGGTCTTGACGGCGGTACAGTTTTGCTTGAATTAATATCACGAAAAACCGATTACAATAAAGCCGTGTTGTTGTTGAAAATCATAACTTTAACAATTTCTCTTGTGTGTGTTATCCTTGCAATACTAATGTTTATTAAGGGAGATTTTAATCCATCTGTGTTTATACTTGCAATTTACTTTTTTATAATGTTTTTGTTAAAAATGTAGTTGAAAGATATGGTAATTTATTGTATTATAAGACTGTACATTTTTATTTGGAGATACAGTATGGATAATAAAAAATTCGAACAGTTGTTACTAAGTGTTCAAAAACCCGGGAGATATTCGGGAGGAGAAATCAATAGTGTAATTAAGGAAAAGGAAAAGGTTGATGTAAGATTTGCTTTCTGCTTTCCTGATACATATGAAATCGGAATGTCACACCTTGGTATGAAAATTCTTTATTCGCTTTTTAATGAAAGAGAAGATATCTGGTGTGAACGTGTTTTTGCGCCTTGGACAGATTTTGAAAAGGTTATGCGCGAAAATAATATTCCTCTTTTTGCACTTGAAAGCCGAGACCCTGTAAAAGAATTTGATTTTATAGGTTTTACATTACAATATGAGATGTCATATTCAAATGTACTTAATATGATAGACCTTGCGGGCATCCCCCTTAAGAGCGCCGATAGAAAAGAACTTTATCCTCTTGTTGTTGCGGGAGGCCCATGTGTTTGTAATGCGGAGCCACTTGCGGATTTTGTTGATATATTCTTCCTTGGCGAGGGCGAAGAGGTTGACTTACAGGTAATTGATTTATATAAGGAATATAAGGCTAAAAATGCCTCTAAAGAGGAGTTTTTACGTGCCGCCGCTAAAATTGAGGGAGTGTATGTTCCTTCACTTTATAACGTGGAATATAATGAAGATAATACAATCTCGGCAATAAAACCAAAATTTGATGATGTACCTAAAACTATAAAAAAACGAATTATGTTGGATATGGACAAGGCTTATTATCCAAAAAGTTTTGTTGTGCCTTATATTGAAATCGTGCATGATAGGGCAGTGCAAGAGGTATTTAGAGGTTGCATACGTGGTTGTAGATTTTGTCAGGCGGGGTATATATACAGACCTGTCAGAGAAAAAAGCGTTGAAACAATAAATACTCAGGCGAAGTGCCTTTGTGAAAGTACGGGTTACGATGAAATTTCTCTTTCTTCTTTAAGTACAAGCGATTATAGAGGTATTGAAGAGCTTCTTGATACTATGATTGACTGGACAAAAGAAAAAAAGGTAAGCCTTGCTTTACCCTCGCTTCGTGTTGATAATTTTTCAGAAGAATTAATTGAAAAAATCAATTATATGAAAAAGAGCGGTCTTACTTTTGCCCCCGGGGCGGGTACAGAAAGACTTCGTGATGTTATTAATAAAAACCTTAGCGAAGAGGAGATATTAAACACCTGTAAAATTGCTTTTTCAGGTGGATATACAGCTGTAAAATTATATTTTATGTTGGGACTGCCCACCGAAACTGATGAAGATTTAGAAGGTATTGCAAATTTAGGTCAAAAAATTGTTGATGCCTATTATGCGTTACCAAATAAACCAAAAGGAAAATCGGTATCGGTTTCAATAAGTGTTTCAACCTTTGTTCCAAAACCGTTTACACCTTTTGAATTCGAACCGCAAATAACAAGAGAAGAAATTATCCGTAGACAAAAGTATTTGCAAAGTTGTATAAAAACCAAAAAAATCAATCTTTCTTGGCATGATTCTTCTACTAGTTTCTTAGAAGCGGTTTTTGCTAAGGGCGATAGAAGACTCGGCGCAGTTCTTGAAAAAGCAGTTGAACTCGGTTGTAGGTTTGATGGTTGGAATGAGTGTTTTGACCTTGATAAATGGTTGAAAGCGTTTGAAATTTGTGGTATTGAACCCGAATTCTATGCAAATCGTGAACGTAGTTTTGATGAGATTAGTCCTTGGAATCATATGGATGTAGGTGTTACAAAGAATTTCCTCATAGGTCAGAACAAACTTGCACACAAGGCACAAACAACACCAAACTGCCGTGAAAAATGTGCAGGTTGCGGCGCAAATTGTTACGGGGAGGGTGTTTGCTTTGAGAAATGTTAGGGTTTTCTTTGAAAAAAGAGGAAGAATGAAGTTCGTTTCTCACCTTGATATGAATCGCTTTATGATTAGGATTCTTTATAAATCAGGGTTGCCTATATGGTTCACAGAGGGTTTTAATCCGCATCCGTATCTTACTTTTGCTTTGCCGCTATCGTTAGGTTTTGAAAGTGAGTATGAAATACTCGATATTAGGCTAAATGATGATTCTGTATCGAATGAGCAAGTTTTTTCTGCTATTTCGGCAGTTTGTCCTGAATATATAAAGGTGTTTAAGGTTAGCGAACCTAAGTTGAAGGCAGGAAAAGTTGCTTTTGCGGAATTTAAAATCTATTTTGATACAAATAATAGTGCTTTTTATGATTCATTAAAACAGTTTCTTAATAAGGACTCGTATATCTGCACTAAAACGACTAAAAAAGGTAAATTAAAAGAAATTGATATTATGCCGAAAATTAAAAAGTGGGAAATAGATGGGAATGTATTAACCTTTGTTTTACCGGCGGGAAGTGAAGATAATATTAATCCAACCCTTATTCTGGATGCTTTTTTTGTGAGTAGTGCCAAAGAATATTGTTTTTATGATGTAATTCGCACAAAAATACTAGATTCTGAGCTTAATTTATTTGTTTAAAAAAAGTGTTGCAATTTGAAAAGTTTTGTGTTATCATTGTAACGTTATGAGTATGTTTTAGGAGGTGTCAACATGCCCAATATTAAATCTGCTAAGAAACGCGTTCTCGTTAGTGAAGCAAATTATCAGCGTAATAAAGCTGCTCGTTCAGCGCTTAGAACTGCTGTTAAAAAGGCTGATGCTGCTATTGATGCTAAATCTGCTGATGCTGCTGAGGTAGTAAAGGCTGCAGTTAAGGTTATCGATAAGGCTGCAGGCAAAGGTCTTATCCACAAGAACAATGCTGCAAACAAGAAATCTGCTTTGGTTAACCGTTTAAACAAAGCATAATTTGTGTTTAGAAATTTTCCACCACTTTTAGTGGTGGTTTTTTCTTTTTGAAATGTAATTTCTAAGTATTATGTTAGGATGAAAAAAACCTCGGTGAATTTCACCGAGGTTTTTATATTTATTAAGTTTAAACAACGTATCCGCCGTTAACTCCGAGCACCTGACCTGTTATATAATTTGCTTCATCTGAAGCGATGAAGAATGCAGCGGCTGCAATATCATCTGCATTGCCGATTTTACCAACGGGTATTTCTTCAACAAAGGCATTAATTTCTTCTTCGGTAAGATGTGAATTCATATTTGTTTCAATTAGTCCGGGAGCGATGCAGTTAACGGTTATTCCGCTTGGGGCGAGTTCCTTTGCAAGAGCCTTTGTAAGACCGATTACACCCGCTTTAGCTGCAGAATATGCAACTTCGCACGAAGCGCCTACTTGACCCCACATAGAAGAAATATTGATGATTTTTCCGCGTTTTGCTTCAACCATAGGGGAGGTGACTGCTTTGCAGCAGTTAAATACACCTTTTAAATTAACATCAATAATATTATCAAAATCAACCTCATCTGTTTTCGTTATTAAGTTTTGGTAGGAAACGCCTGCATTATTGATTAAAACATCAACGCTTCCAAATTTATAAATGGTTTCTTTAATCATTAAATCGACTTCGAGTTTGTTTGCAACATTTGCTTTATGTATAATTGCAGAATAGCCATTGCTTACAAGCGAACGGCAAAGTATATCGGCAGATTCAAAAGAATTGTTGTAGTTAATAACAACATTATAACCTTTTTGCGCGAAAAGGATGGCGGTTGCGGCACCGATTCCTTTAGAGGCGCCTGTAACGATAACAGTTTTTTTCATATTTTTAACATCTCCGCTTATTTTGTTTTTTTAATTATATCACAAAATTGTAATTTTTAAAAGAGTTTTTTTACTACAGATTGGGTTTACATAAATTTCACTTACGCATATATTGTGTGGTTTACATAAATAGTTTACATAATATTTTAAGTTTCAAAAAGTAGCGGTTGACATAATTCTTTTTTTGTAGTAAACTGTTAATACTCGACTTCTTCTCTTTATACACAGGAGATTTTTATGTGAAAATATTTTTGTTATTTTTCTTTTGGTTTACATAAAATACTGAAAGTTCAATATATTGTTTTAAATTAAAAAATAACATCTAAATATGGTGTTAAGGTTCTTTTTTGCATATCTTGTCCTAAAATCTCATATTATCTTTATAGATAAGGAGTGTTTTAGTGATGAAAAAAGGAACTGTAATTAATTTTTCGGCTTTTAAATTTACGGAGTTTTTGAGTGAAAACAAATCACTTATTGCTCTTATTTTTTCGCTTATTTTAGGAATTATGTTTTCGGTTTTTTCTCTAAAAAAAGATTCTGTTCAAATGGAGTTTGCAGATTTTTTATTTTCTTTTTATAAGTCGGAGCATTTTTCACTGAAATTCGGAACCATTCTTTTTAAGTCGTGTGTTTTTGGATTTACATATTTGTGTTTGTTTTTTGTGTTTGGAACTACGATGCTCGGCATAATTTTTGTGCCGTTATTATGTTTATCGTACGGTATCTATTTTGGCAGCGTTTCATCATATATATGCAACTCTTTTTCTTTAATGGGTGTTGCTTATAATGCAATAGTTTTTATACCGGGAAGTATTGTACTTGCTGTTGCGCTTACATTTGCGGCTAGGGAATCTATACAATTTTCTCTTGCAGTTGCTAAAACAACCTTTTCATCTACACAATATGGAAATCTATCGTTGACTTTCAGAGGATTCTGCATTAAGTATATTATTTTAATTATTTCGGTTTTTTTATCGGCTTTACTTGATGCTTTCTTTTCCTCATCGCTTTGCAAAATATTTAATTTTTAGGAGGTGCAAAAAAATGAATAATCATATTTCCGAATTCAAAGCTTTTCTTACTGATACTAAGAAATCTTCTTTAAATACAATTCAGTCTTATATGAGAGATTTAAATCAATATTTTTCATTTTGCACATCCTATAAGATAAAGGCAGATTCCGTTAAATACGAAGATATCAATAAATATCTTGAATATCTTTCTTCTAACGGAAAATCTGAGGCAACAAAAACGAGAACTGTTGCAGCACTTCGTTGCTATTATAAATTTTTGCTTAATTCTTCATATATTAAGAAAAATCCTTTGGACGCAATTCACACCAAAAAGGTTGAAAAAAAGCTCCCGAATGTTCTTGATGCGGGAGAAATTGTGAAGCTTCTAAATTCGCCGGATGGATTTGATTTAAAGAGTGTGCGCGATAAAGCAATGCTCGAACTTTTGTACGCTACGGGAATTAAGGTTTCAGAACTTATTGATGTTAAACTTGCCGATATAAATACACAAATTGGTATTTTGCATCTTCATGATAAGAAGGAAAGAATTATTCCACTTTATCCTGCCGCAGTAAAAACGCTTTCGAACTACATATTAAATGTTCGCCCAGCGATAGTTGATAACAGAGATGAGGAACTCCTATTCACAAATATGAATGGACAGGCATTATCTCGTCAAGGTCTTTGGAAAATAATCAAACATTATGCCGAAAAGGCACGAATTTCTAAAGAGATTACCCCACATACTTTGAGACATTCCTTTGCGGCACATCTTTTAGAAAACGGTGCGCAACTTAAAGATATTAAAGAAATGCTCGGACATTCCGATATTTCTTCAACACAAATTTATGCTCAGTTCATGAAGAGTAAATACACCCTTGCGTATGCTAAATATCATCCATTTGCTAAATGATAAAAACCTTTGCAGTGAAATTTCGCAAAGGTTTTTATTTTTTGTTTATTAGACTGCGAAAAATACCATTTTTTGTATAAAATTGACAAAAAATGAAATAAAATTTCTATTTGTGTTTCTTATTTTTGACAAAAATATATTGAAAATACAGGAGAAAATTGTTATAATAAATGTATAATTAGTCTATGGAGTTATGTAACATGCAGGAGTATTTTAATAAATTTAATTGCGAAATAAAAACGGACTTATATAATTATCTTGGTTCTTTTCTCGATAAAAAAGCAACAACCTTTAGAGTGTGGGCAGAAAATGCTGCCAGCGTAAGTGTTGTGGGGGATTTCAATAATTGGGATTCGAGCGCTAATTATATGATTAATATTGGAAACGGAATATGGGAAATAAGTATCGAAGGAATTAAAAACTTCGATACATACAAGTATGCGGTAACTTCAAAGGACGGTGTAACCGTTTTGAAGTCTGACCCTTTTGCCCATCATTTTGAAACCGCACCCGCAACCGCTTCTAAGGTGTATAGGGGTAAAAAATATACTTGGTGTGATAAAGAATGGATACGGAATACCAATTCCAAAAAAATATATAATTCGCCTGTTAATATCTATGAAGTTCACGCAGGTTCTTGGCGCAAATATGAAGATGGTAACACATATGATTATGTTAAATTAGCTGAAGAACTTTCTCAGTATGTAAAAGAAATGGGTTATACACATATTGAACTTATGCCGATTACCGAGCATCCGTTTGATGGCTCTTGGGGTTATCAGGTAACGGGATATTATGCGCCAACCTCGAGATACGGTACACCGGATGACTTTAAAAAGTTTGTTGATATAATGCATCAAAATGGAATAGGTGTTATTCTTGATTGGGTTCCGGCACATTTTCCAAAGGATGAGTTTGGTTTATATAGGTTTGATGGAACGCCGATGTTTGAATATGAGGATATCCGCAAAGGTGAACACAAGGAATGGGGAACGGCGGTTTTCGATTTTGGAAAACCACAGGTAATGAGTTTCCTTGTTTCCAATATTGCTTATTGGCTTAAAGAATATCACATTGACGGTATCCGAGTAGATGCTGTGGCTTCGATGCTTTATCTTGATTACAACCGTAGAGATGGGGAATGGATAGCTAATTCCTACGGTGGAAGGGAAAACCTTGAAGCAATAGAACTTTTAAGGCAGATTAATAAAGCTGCTTTTGAGGCAAATCCAAATGTTTTAATGATTGCAGAAGAATCAACCGCATGGCCTATGGTTACAAAACCTGCAACAGATGGTGGACTTGGCTTTAATTTTAAATGGAATATGGGTTGGATGAACGATATGCTTCGGTATATGTCACTTGACCCTTATTTTAGAAAAGACAACCACGATTGCATAACATTCTCTTTCTTTTATGCATTTTCCGAAAACTTTGTTTTGCCAATTTCACATGATGAGGTTGTTCACGGAAAATGTTCCATGATTAATAAAATGCCGGGCGAGTATGAGTCGAAATTTAACGGTCTGCGCGCATTTTTCGCTTATATGATGGCACATCCTGGCAAAAAACTTATGTTTATGGGTCAGGAGTTTGCACAGTTTATTGAGTGGAACTATAAACAGCAACTCGATTGGCTTTTACTTGATTATGATGCTCATAAACAAATGAAACTTTTTGTTAAAGAGTTAAACCAATTCTATCTTAACAATAAACCTTTGTGGGAGGTTGATTACTCTTGGGAAGGTTTTAAATGGATATCTAATGATGATAATTCACAAAGCATCATATCTTTCAGAAGAATTGATGAAAATGGAGACGAGGTAATTGCCGTGTGCAATTTTGTACCTGTCGCAAGAACCAATTACCGAATAGGTGTTCCCAAAAAAGGAAACTATAAGGTTGTATTCTGCAGTGATTATGAAAAATATGGTGGTATTACAAAACCGCGTAAAGCAGGATATAAGAGTGAAAATATTCCAATGCATTCTTATGAAAACTCAATTTCTATTGAAATACCCGCTATGTCGGTAACGTATTTAAAGGCTACAGTCAGAAAAGAAAACAGTAATAAAAAATAAACTTGTACAATAATATTGTACAGTTGTATATTCATTTGAATGGAGATGTTTGTTTTGAATAGCAAAAAGTGTATCGCTATGTTGTTGGCGGGCGGTCAGGGTAGCAGACTCGGTGTGCTAACCAGTAAAATCGCCAAGCCCGCAGTTCCTTACGGCGGAAAGTATAGAATAATAGATTTTCCGCTTTCGAACTGTACTAATTCCGGTATTGATACTGTTGGCATCTTAACGCAGTATAAACCGCTTGAACTTAACGATTATATTGGTTCAGGTAAACCTTGGGATTTGGATAGACTTAACGGAGGTGTTCATATTCTTCCGCCATATCAGGGTCAAAAGGGTGGAGATTGGTATAAAGGAACTGCCAACGCTATTTATCAAAATATTGAGTTTATTGAACGTTATAATCCTGAATTTGTTTTGATTCTTTCAGGAGACCATATTTATAAGATGGATTATTCTAAAATGCTCAAAGAACATCAAAAGAGCGGTGCTGCTTGTACAATTTCAGTTTTAGAAGTTCCTGACGATGAGGCATCACGCTTTGGTATTATGAACACCTATGAAGATGGAACAATATACGAGTTTGAAGAGAAACCTAAGAATCCAAAGAGTAATCTTGCCTCAATGGGTATTTATATCTTTAATTGGGATAAACTTAAGAAGTATCTTACCGAGGATGAACAAAAGGTAGACTCTTCAAACGATTTTGGTAAGGATGTTATTCCTGCAATGTTAGGAGCAGGGGAACTATTAAAAGTTTATAGATTTGCTGATTATTGGAAAGATGTTGGTACGGTTGATTCTTTATGGGAGGCCAATCTTGATTTGCTTAATCCTAATATCGATTTAAACCTTTCTGATAAAAATTGGAGAATCCATTCAAGAACTTCGGGACTTCCGCCACAGTATATTGCAAAAGAGGCACAAGTTGAGAATTCTCTTGTTACTGATGGATGTCAGATTTCGGGTATGCTTGATTACTCAATAATGTTCAAAAATGTAACAGTTGAAGAGGGCGCATGTGTTGAATATTCACTTGTAATGCCCGGCGCTGTGATAAAATCGGGCGCCAAAGTAAAATATTCGATAATTGCCGAGGATGTTACTGTTGAAGAAAATGCGACTGTTGGAACCGAACCTGATGTTTCAGGTACTGAGGGTTGGGGAATAACCGTTGTAGGTGAAGGTATTACTATTGGTAAAAACGCCTGTGTTGGCGCAAATCTTATGATTACTGAGAATGTTGAGGAGGGTGAAAAGATATGAGTGCATCACGTGTTGCAGGACTTGTGTTAGCAAATTCTAACGATGAATTATTGAGCAAATTAACCTCAATGCGCTCAATGGCTTCTGTGCCATTCGGCGGCAGATACAGACTTATAGATTTCACACTCTCTAATCTTGTTCATGCGGGTGTTTCGAGTGTGGGACTTATTACAAAGGAGAACTATCGTTCTTTGCTTGACCATATAGGTAACGGCTATTATTGGGACCTTGATAGGAAGAATGGCGGTATTTATCTTTTACCTCCATACGCTACAAGCGGTGTAAGAAGATATACGGGAACGATTGATGCTCTTTATGGCGCAATGGATTATTTAAAGCGTTGTAAATCAGAATACATCGTTCTTACTGGCTCGGAAATGGTTGCAAATATTGATATTTCTGCCGCTATTGAAAGCCATATTAATTCTGAGGCGGATATTACAATTGTTTATCACACCGGAATAAAGCCTGCAAATCAAAAGGATATTTTAGTTTTAGATTTTGATAAAGATAATGTTGTTAAAAATGTTTCTTTTGGCGATTTTGATACCGAAGTTTGTTATGGAATAGAGACCATTGTAATAGGCAGAGAAAAGCTGATGGAATTAATATGTGAGGGCTATAATAACGGATGGCAATCATTCAATCGCGATATTATTGCAAATAAGGTTAAAGAACTTAAAATATGCGGATTTGAACATAAAGAATACGTTGCTATTCTCGATGGTATGCGCTCATATCTTAGGGCTAATTTTGATTTGCTTAATTGTGACATTCGTAGTATATTGTTTAATAAGGAACGTCCTGTATTTACTAAAATTCGAGATGATATGCCAACGAGATACGGCTTAAAATCAAATGTTTCTAACTGTTTTATTGCCGATGGTTGTGTTATTGAGGGAACGCTTGAAAACTGCATTATTTCTCGCGGTGTTACAGTTGGTAAGGGTGCTGTTGTTAAAAACTGTATTTTAATGCAGGAGGCAAAGATAGGCGATGGCGCAGTTCTTGAAAATGTAATTGCCGATAAGAATTCAGTTATCGGGGAAAATATGACTGTTAAGGGAACAAAGGAAGACTTTTTGTTTGTTAACAAAAATCAAATGCTTTAAGGAGTAAAAGAATGAAGGTTTTATTTGCAACAAGCGAAGCGTATCCCTTCGCTATGTCGGGAGGTCTTGCAGATGTTTCGGGCGCATTACCGAAAGCGCTTAGAAAAAGGTTTGTAGGTGCAAGGGTTATTATGCCGCTTTATAGCACCATTCCTGAAGAATTAAAGGAAAAAATGACATATATTTGCAATATAACTGTGCCAGTTGCTTGGCGCAGGCAGTATTGCGGAATTTTTGAAGCGCACATGGATGGCGTTATCTATTATTTTATTGATAATCAGTATTACTTTAAGCGTGACGGACTTTATGGTTTTTATGATGATGCCGAGAGATATGCTTTCTTCTCCAGGGCAATTCTTGAAGTTTTACCGCACATCAATTTTAAACCGGATATAATTCATTGTAATGATTGGCAAACGGCATTAGTGCCCGTTTACCTTGATGTTTTTTATAAGTTTGATGAGTTTTATAAGGATATTAAAACGGTATTCACTATCCATAATATTCAGTATCAGGGAAAATATGGGCGTGAACTTACAGAGGATGTTCTCGGTATACCTTATGATAAGGAAAGTCTTATTGAGTATGATGGTTGTGTTAACTTTATGAAGGGTGCAATTCAGTGCTCAAATAAGGTAACAACTGTTTCGCCAACCTATTCAAAAGAAATACTTGACCCATATTATTCGCACGGATTAGACCCAATATTAAAAGAATTCACCTATAAACTTACGGGTATTGTTAATGGTATTGACTGTGATGTTTATAATCCTGAGACTGACAGTCTAATTTATAAGAATTACAATGTAGATACTATAAAAGATAAGGCTTATAATAAAAATTGTCTACAAAAGGAACTTGGCTTACCTGAAAAGGCAGATACACCGATTATAGGTATTGTTAGCCGCCTTGTTAACCATAAAGGATTTGACCTTGTAAAATGTGTATTTGAGGAACTTTTAAAGGCGGATGTGCAGTTTGCTATTCTCGGCTCGGGCGAGTGGGAATATGAGAGTTTCTTTAGCGAGATGGCGCAGAAATATCCGGATAAGATAGGTCTTACAATTGGTTTTAATGCTGCACTTGCGCACAAGATTTATGCCGGAGCAGATATATTCTTAATGCCGAGCAAGAGTGAGCCTTGTGGACTCTCACAAATGGTTGCGCTCCGTTACGGAACGGTGCCGATTGTTCGTACTACTGGTGGTTTAAACGACACTATAAGCGATAGTGGTGACGGCGAGGGTAATGGTTTTACCTTTGCAAGTTACAATGCTCACGATATGCAAGAGGCGGTTTGGCGTTCACTTGCAGGTTATATGGATAAAGAGGGATGGGAAGTACTTCGCAAACGTGCTATGCTGTGTGATAACAGTTGGAGCGTTTCGGCTAATGCTTATATTAGACTTTACAAAGAGATTCTTTCGTAGTATAATTAATATAGGGTGTGATATAACACACCCTATATTTTTTTGGAGGTCATTTTTTATGATTGAAATTATTAAATCTATTTTAATCGGTATTGTTGAGGGTATTACCGAATGGTTACCTGTAAGTAGTACGGGGCATATGATTTTGCTTGATGAACTTATCCACCTTAATACAACCGATGCATTTAAAGATATGTTCCTTGTTGTTATTCAACTTGGTGCAATTTTAGCAGTTATTATTCTTTATTGGAATAAACTTTGGCCTTTTCATTTAAGGAAAACTGCCGTAACACCTTATTTCGAAGAAAACGGAAAGTGTAAATCTTGCAAGAAATTGCTTAACGATTTTGTTTATGTTGATAGATTTGTTTTATGGTTTAAGATACTTGTTGCAAGCGTACCTGCCGCAATTTTAGGGCTTTTGTTCGATGACCAAATTGATTCAATGCTAACGGGTGACAGTAGGGCATATGTTGTAGCAGCAGCACTTATTGTCTATGGCGTTTTATTTATAATAATTGAAAATTTACATATTAAAAGTAAGTTTGAAAATTTAGACGACCTTTCTTATAAAACTGCTTTGTTTATCGGTCTCATTCAATGTCTTGCACTAGTTCCGGGAACTTCAAGAAGCGGCTCAACTATTCTTGGCGCGTGTCTTTTAGGTTTATCAAGAACTGCTGCGGCAGAG
The DNA here is from genome assembly GCA_045603505.1 of Acutalibacteraceae bacterium. Taxonomy (GTDB): domain Bacteria; phylum Bacillota; class Clostridia; order Oscillospirales; family Acutalibacteraceae; genus UBA737. The sequence continues at coordinate 7,033 of JAZUMI010000079.1, read as the reverse complement.
TTTTCTTTCTTCCTTTCAGTTCCTGCAATGGTTGGCGGAAGTGGAATAAAGGTGTTGCAATTCTTTGCTGATGGTAATACATTTAACGGTGGCGAAATTGCGATTCTGTTAGTTGGAATGTTAACCGCATTTATTGTTTCGGTTCTTGCTATTAAGTTCCTTATTTCTTATATTAAAAAGCACGATTTCAAAGCTTTTGGATATTACAGAATTATTCTCGGTGTAGTTGTGATTGCGTATTTTGCATTAACAACATAAAAAAATAAAAGGTTCTTTACGAACCTTTTATTTTTTATTCAGTTCTAAGTGCTGTAACGGGGTCTTTCTTTGCAGCTATCCTTGATGGGATAAGGCCTGCAACAAAGGTTAACACCATACTGATAATAACAAGAATTATTGCACCCTCGGTTGGTAATACCGCAAGACCGGAAATATCGGTTATTGCTTCAATTATTGCATTGATAGGAATGATTAGTAACAACGTTGTTGCAATTCCAATAAAGCCTGCAGTAAAACCAATAATTAGTGTTTCTGCATTGAAAACGCGCGAAATATCGCGTTTTGAGGCACCCATAGCACGAAGTATACCAATTTCTTTTGTGCGCTCTAAAACCGAAATATAGGTTATTATACCAATCATAATTGAAGATACAACAAGGGAAATGCTAACAAATGCAATTAAGATATAACTGATAGCATTGATAATTGTAGTAACTGATGACATCATAAGGCCTATATAATCGGTATAATTTATCTTTTCGCTCTCATCTGCCTTATCGTTATATTCATTAATAATTCTCGAAATTTCATCTTTAGAAGCAAAATCTTTAGGATAAATATAAATTGAAGAGGGATTAGAAAGTTCAGAAACACCCAGTTTTGCGAGGTTTTCTTCATAAGTTGAAGTAGGAGAGGTCGCTTTAATTTGGCTTTCAAATTTTTCGGCTATTTCTTTATCACTCATACCGCCTTGTTTCATTTGAGCAATATATCCGTTATATTGCATTTGTTCTTTTTCTGGGAGTGTTGCAATATAGGTGGTTATGTCTTGCATTGTAAATTCATCATCGGTTGGGAAAGGAAGTCTTGTGAAAACATCGGTTTCGGGGTCTTCTTTTTGTTTGTTAACAATTTCGCTTGCATTAACCTTATTAACAAGTACTGTCATAAGTCCGCCGAGATATCCAACGCTTCCACCTGCAGAGTTCATAGCGGATTTACTGTTAGCGCGTAAAATGCCAACAACATCTATATCAATAGCATCTTCAAGTTTTGAAAGAATATAAACATCATCGTTTGATTTATCTTTGTATGTGCCGTTTTCTTGTTTTTCAAAATATTCTGTATTTACAAGCAATTTGAAGGATAAATCAAGAATTTCATCATACGTGTAACTAACACGTTCAGTTGGCTCTAGCTTTTCGCCGTTCATAGCCTTTTCAACCATTTCAGAAAGTTCTTTTGAGTCCTTAAGACCTAAAGCGTAAAGCGAATAGTCACTGATTTCGTTGTTTTCATCAACAATAACAACAATTTCGTTATATTTTTCAGGGAAACGGCCTGCGATAACATCGTACTGCTCTTTTAATAAATCATCATTATCAATCATTTCTTCCCAGATTTCGGTGTTTTGAAGTGCCATATTACCCATGCCTGTTGGGTTATTTGCCATTGATTCTGTTTTAAATCCCATTGAATCAAAAACTGTATTAGGATTAACTTGATAACCGGACGGGGTATAAATATTCATGACAGTAGAATATTTATACTGAATGTCGGTTACAAAATTGTTGATTTCACTATTTTTATCAATATGACTTTTGAATTTTTCGAGATTATTTTCGGACATACCATTAATCATAGTAGTCATCATCTCGGTCATAATGCTGTTTGAATAAATTTTATCTTTTTTATGTGCATTATCAGTTTCAGCATTTCCCATAAGTTCACCGACAAAGTCGTTTATATCAATGCCTGTTTTCTCAATCATAACGGGATAACTTGTAAGGGTATCCTCTTCAACCTTTGTGATGTAAGCATCAACACCGCTTGATAAAGCCAAGATAAGCGCAATACCTATAATACCAATTGAACCGGCAAATGATGTTAGGAAAGTACGTGCTTTTTTTGTAAGAAGATTGTTAAAAGAAAGGGAAAGGGCGGTAAAAAATGACATTGAAGGCTTTTTAATTTTTACCATAATTTCATCTTGAGTGTTTTCATCCTCGAATGGATTGGAATCACTTGTAACAAGACCATCAAGCAAACGGATAATTCGTGTTGAATAATCACTTGCAAGTTCAGGGTTGTGGGTTACCATTATAACGAGTTTCTCTTTGGAAATTTCTTTGAGTAGTTCCATAATCTGAACTGAGGTTTCACTATCAAGTGCACCCGTTGGCTCATCCGCAAGAAGTATATCCGGGTTGTTGACTAATGCTCTTGCAATCGCAACTCTTTGCATCTGACCTCCCGACATTTGATTGGGTTTTTTGTTCAGTTGGTCGCCAAGACCAACCTTAATGAGTGCCTCTTTTGCTCGTTTTCTTCTTTCGGATTTAGAGACACCAGTAAGTGTAAGTGCTAGCTCAACGTTTGAAAGAACACTTTGATGGGGAATAAGGTTGTAACTTTGAAATACAAAACCAACCGAGTGGTTTCTATAGGTATCCCAATCTGAATCCTTGAATTTTTTTGTTGATTTTCCGTTTATTATTAAATCACCGCTTGTGTAGTTATCGAGACCGCCTATGATATTTAGAAGGGTGGTTTTACCACAACCTGAGGGACCGAGAATAGCAACGAATTCATTTTCGCGGAATTCAATATCAACACCTTTTAATGCTTCGGTTTTGTTATCGGCAATAATATAGTCCTTTTTAATGTTAACGAGTTTTAGCATTCAAAAATAACTCCTTTTGGTGTATTTTCCAAGTATTATAATATATAATTATAGATAAAATATGAATTAATGTAAATATTTTAATATTTTATTTGATAATTTTGTGAAACAATGGTATAATTTAATCGGTTATACTGTTGAAAGAGAGTGATACGGTGTTAGAGAAAATATTTAAAAAGATATGTTTAATATTATCAGCACTTTTAGTTTTGAGTTCTATTTCTCTTGCTTTTATTCCCCGAAAAAACCTTGATGTAAATAAATTTAGCAATGATTTTCTTGGTTGCAAAGCGGTTGTTGAAAGTGTAAAAAATCTAGAACTTAAGCAAACTACAATTATATATGTTAAAAATTCTGACGATAAGTGGGAAGAATATCAGAGACTTCATGGGAATGAAAACCGTATCTTGATTGAGCAAAAAGATTTAAGCGAAAATCTTAAAAATGCTTTTATTGCTATAGAGGATGAACGTTTTATCACACACAAAGGTGTGGACTGGAAAAGAACGTTTCTTGCTATGGGTAACTTAATTTTTAAATATTACTCTTCAAATCAGGGCGGCTCAACCATCACTCAACAGTTAATTAAAAATATAACAGACGACCGAGACGATTCGGGTTTGCGTAAAATACGTGAAATTGTTCGTGCGCTCTATCTTGAGACAAAAGTAAATAAAGATGAAATTTTAAATGCTTATCTTAATACGATAGCTTTGGGAAACGGCTTGTGCGGAGTTCAGGCGGCGGCAAATTATTATTTTAATAAAGATGCTAAAGATTTAACGTTGCTTGAATGTGCCTCAATTGCTGCAATTACAAAGCATCCTAATAAATATGACCCCAAGAATAATCCCAACGATAATAAAACAAGACGTAATAGTGTTCTCAAAAAAATGCTCGAACTTGAAATGATTTCAAAAGAAGACTTCGATGAGAACTATAATGCAGATTTAAAATTAGATTTATCGCAAAAACATACCTATGAAGTTGAAATCAATAATTATTTTGTTGATGCTTTAATAGAAGATGTTATTGATGATTTAACAAAATTGCATAATTGCACCGAGGAAATAGCTTCTACGATGCTTTATAACGGCGGTTATAGAATTTATTCTACTATGGATACAGATATTCAGTCTGCTATAGAAAATGCATATGTTGATAGGGATAAATATTTTAATCGTGTTTCTAAAACGAGCGGCCAAAAAATTCAGTCTGCAATGACTATTACAGATTATGAGGGACATATTGTAGGTTTGGTAGGTGGTGTTGGTGAAAAAACAAGTAACCGTTCTTTAAACCGTGCCACACAAACACCACAACAACCGGGCTCTACTATGAAGCCGGTAGGTGTTTATACACTTGCAATCGAAAAAGAATATTACAATTATTCTTCTATTCTTTTAGATAAACCATTACCAAATTACAAAGGAAAAGGAAAACCGGGTCCAAGTAATGCAGGAAGAGGATATAAGGGCGATGTTACTTTACAGTATGCCCTTGAAACTTCATTAAATACAATACCTGTTCGTTTGCTTGAAAAAGTTGGTGTAAATACTGTCTATAAATTTTTAACCGAGAAACTTAATTTCAATAGTTTAACCGAGATAGATATGAATGCATCTTCATTAACTTTAGGTGGTTGCCAATATGGTATTACTACAACTGAATCTGCTGCAGCTTTTTCAATTTTCGGTAATGGGGGTAAATATTTTGAGCCAACCACTTACTATCATATTGAGGATGCTAACGGAGAGGTTGTTTTAGCCGCTGAAAAAGAGGGAAGTCAAGTAGTTAGTGAAAAAACAGCAACTGTTATGAATCGACTTCTTCAAAGGGTAGTCTATGGCCCTGAAGGTACAGGTTCAGGAGTTGGTTATTCTTGTGCTGGAATGAAAGTTTTTGGAAAAACAGGTACTACAAGCGATAACTTCGATTATTGGTTTGTAGGTGGCTCACCTTACTATGTATGTTCTATGTGGTATGGATACGATGAAAATGAAAACTTTTCTAATAATGGTGTCACTAAAAAAGTATGGAAAGCCGTTATGAAAGATGTACACGAAGATTTGAAATATAAAGATTTTGATTATAGTAAAGATGTATATAGCAGAACCTATTGTGTACACACAGGTAAAATCGCTTTAGATAGTTGTACCGATACTGCAGTTGGATATTATAAAAAAGGTACAGTCCCCGGTAAATGTGATGGTGTTCATAAAAGTGAAGAGTCAGAAAGCGCATCGCAAAGTTCCACAGGCAGTTCTTCTGCAAGCACATCTTTGTCCTCTTCGAGTAGTTCTGCATCAACATCTTCCGCCACTTCTACTACTTCTGTAAGTTCATCTTCTTCGGTAAGTTCTTCGAAATCGGAAGTTTCTTCTGAATCAGTTCCAAGTTCTAAACCTACTTCGGTTACTTCGAGTAACGCCAGTAGCGATTCTTCGGTTTCGACTTCCTCTATTTCTTCTGTTTCTAGCGATATAGAAGAACCTGAGATACCAGAAATACCCGATAATTCTTCAAACTCTACTGAACCTCCACCGAGCGATAGCAACAAACCCAATGGAGGTAACAAACCGGAAGATTCAAAGAAACCTGAAGAAACTACAAAACCGGAACCACCAAAGCAGGAGGCAACACAGCCACAGCCAGAAATTCCATCGCAATCTGAAGAAACAAATGATATAGCAACACAAAGCGAATAAAATTAGAAATATAAAGTTTATTTTTTTAAAACCTCTGCAAAAGCAGAGGTTTTTTCTTGAAAACAGGTACTTATTTATGTTATTATTTTAATATGAAAGTTAAGAATTTAATAATTGAATGTAGAACTAAATTATTTGGCAAAACAATAGCGATTAGTGGTGCAACAGGCGGAATTGGAAAGGAAATTTGTAAATATCTTGCCGAGTTTGGTGCAAATTTAATTCTGCTTGATAGAAATTATAAAAAGTCTAATGCGCTTATTGAAGAGTTATGCTCCAAATATAAAAATCTTCGCGCAAAACATATCACTATGGATTTGGAAGATATATATATTGTAAATTGTGCTATTGAAAAACTAAAAAAAGAAAGCATTGATGTTTTAATACTGAACGCAGGTGCTTATCACATTCCACGTTATGTTTGCAAAACAGGTTTTGATAATGTTTTTCAAATTAATTTTGCATCACAGTATTATATCGTGAAAAAATTACATAACGAATTATCTGAAAAGAAGATAAAAATTATTGCGGTTTCAAGTATTGCACATAATTACTCTAAAATTAATGTTAATGATATTGATTTTAAAAATGTAAAAAAATCAAGTTTAGTTTATGGAAATGCAAAGCGTTTCTTAACATTTTCTCTGCAGCAGTTATATAGGGAGAAAAATTACCTTTCTATTGTCCATCCTGGAATCACTTTTACCAATATAACGAACCATTATTCAAAACTTATTTTTACACTTATTAAACATCCAATGAAAATAATTTTTATGAAGCCTAAGGTGGCCGCTCTTAGCATCCTTTATGGCGCAATTACGACCACAAAAGAAAATGAGTGGATAGGTCCAAGCATTTTTAATATTTGGGGACTGCCTAAAAAAACGAAATTGAAAACATGCGGTAAGACAGAAACAAAACAAATTTTCGAGATTGCCGAAAAAGTATATACCGAATGTGAAAAATTAACTTGACAAGGGTATCAATAATTTATATAATATTAAGGTCGGTTATTTACCGACCTTATTGTTTATTTACGGAGACGTATCGAAGTGGGGACGTTGCCGAGCGCTGCCGGTGGCAGATACAGCGAGGCAAAAGGAGTGGCCGCGGTCGAAAAAATCGAGCAACAACGGATGCGATGATTTTTTAGGGTTACCGCAACAGGACATAACGGGGCGCCCCGTTCGGTAGAAAAAATGCTTTAATAATCTTTTTTTAGATTATTATATATATGGAGACGTATCGAAGTGGTCATAACGGGGCTGACTCGAAATCAGTTAGGGAGCAATCCCCCGCGAGTACAAATCTCGTCATCTTTTGCAAAATACTCCTTGAAGGTTTTATCCTTCAAGGAGTATTTATTTAGTAAAGGTTGTTATCCGTCACAAAGAAGAAGAAATTAAGCAGAATTATTATTAGT
>JAZUMI010000078.1:0-28603 GCA_045603505.1 Acutalibacteraceae bacterium | reverse complement strand
CAGTATTGGCAGGAGTTTTTGTATAACGATGATGCTAAAGAATTTGAAAAGCTTCTTGAAAAAACTGTTTTGGAAGCCGAGAAAATCGGTGACACAACCAAGGTAGTAGGATGAAAAAGGCGTTAATTTATATTATATCGGCAATAGCCTGTATCGGATTTACTTTTTTAATCTTTTCACTTGCGGGTTGGTATGATATAGGGGTGCCACCGTCTGTCACAGCCTTTAGATTTATCGTTATTTGCTTTTCGCTTTATGCAATAGGCTTCGAAACGGTTTTATTATTAAAAAATAAATAAGGAAAAAATCGGGTACAATAACTGTATCCGATTTTTCTTTTGGGGTGATATTTTGAGAAGAAAGATACTAAATTCTTTTTTTGATTTTTCAGGGTATTTTTTAGGTTGCCTTATTTATTCGGCAGCGGTGACAATGCTTGTTTCACCTAATGAAATTTCGCCGGGTGGTGTAACAGGTATCTCCACCGTTTTAAATTATGCATTAGGAGTGCCAACAGGTGTTGCATTGCTTTTAATAAACATTCCTATTATCATAATAGGGTTTATAAAATTAGGGGCGGTATTTATTGCAAAAACCGCAGTGGCAACCGTAATGGTTTCTATAACGCTTGAAATTTGCGAGGTGTTTTTGCCCGTATTTTTTATAGATAAAATTTTAGCAGCCCTCTTTGGCGGCATCCTTATGGGTGTAGGCTTAAGTATCGTTATGCTCCGAGGTGCCACAACGGGCGGTGTTGAGATAATTGCGAAGCTAATCAATAAGCGGTACAACCATATAACTATGGGCAGAGTGATTCTCATTTCTGATGCCCTTGTTATCACCCTTGCGGCACTCGTTTATAAGAATATCGAAAGTGCTCTCTATTCAAGCCTTGCAGTTTTTGCAACATCTTATATAATTGATGTTCTACTCTATGGCTCGGATAAAGGAAAAATTGTTTATATCATAACCGAAAATTATAAAGAGCTTTGCAAGGAAATCACAAGCACACTCAAAAGGGGAGTAACGGTTATTGAAACGAAGGGTGGATATACAGGGGAGAGCAGAAAAATGCTTATGTGCGTTGTGCGAAGAAGCGAGGTTTCTTTGCTTTATAGAATAACAAAACAGGTAGATAATAAAGCCTTTGTTGTTGCGGGTGAAGCAGGAGCAGTTTTCGGTGAGGGCTTTAAAAATATTTCGTAAGCCTTGATTTATTAAAAAACATCAGTATAATATTATTATACTGATTTTGGAAGTGAAAATATGGTTAAGGTTAAATTTAAAAAACTTAATGAAAATGCAGTTGTTCCAACCTATGGCTCAAAATTTGCCGCAGGTGCCGACCTATATGCTTGCACAGGTGGGGAGGAAGTAACAATAGGCATTGGCGAAACTGTTCTTATAAAAACGGGTATTTCAATGGAAATTCCCGAGGGCTATGCAGGGCTTATTTATGCGCGAAGCGGCATTGCAACCAAGAGAGGCCTTGCCCCCGCTAATAAGGTTGGCGTTATAGATAGCGATTATAGAGGCGAGATTATGGTTTCTCTCCATAACCATTCAAATACCGCTCAAAGCATAGCGGATAAGGAAAGAATAGCACAGTTAGTTATTGCACCTTTCCTTGCAGTAGAATTTGAAGAAGCAGATGAGCTTTCCGATACCGTTCGCGGTGAGGGCGGCTTCGGCTCAACCGGTAAGTAAAAGGGGGATATAGATATGTCAAAATTGATTTACCCTATAAATGAAGAAATAATTCCTATTTTAAACGATTTACAAAGAAAATTCGTAAACGAGGATGAGCACGAGTATAATCATAATATGATTAACTGGGCGCATCTTGAAAAATATAAGGAACAGGATGATACCTTTCCCATTCTCAATACCTTTAGGTTTGAGAGTGAAAAAGAAGAGAATGTTATTGAAATAAGCGAGGATGCCGAATTTTCTAACCCGAGAAAAATAGAGGTTCAAGGTAATAGTGCCGAAATTCACAACTTCAAGGCAAACACTACATATTATTGGCGAGTAAACGGTGGAGAAGCAGGCTGCTTTAAAACCGAGGATGTTGCCCCCGTGTTTTATGAGGTTGACGGTGTTACCAATGTTCGCGATGCGGGTAACTGGAAAACAAAATACGGTTGCCGCATTAAGCAAGGCCTTCTTTTCAGAGGCGGAGAGATGAATATGCATCACGATATAACCGAAAAGGGTATTGATGTGATGCGAAATATTTTAAAGATAAAAACCGACCTTGACCTTCGCGGCGAAGCAAAGCGATTCCCTTGTTCGCCAATAGGTGAGGATGTTCAGTTTGCGATTATCCCTTCAGCACCTTATGCTATTTTTATGCAAAAAAAGGAAACCTGCAAAGAACTTTTTGATTTCTTTGCCGATGAAAATAATTATCCTATTTACTATCACTGTTGGGGCGGTGCCGATAGAACAGGAACAATAGCCTGTATGCTCGGTGTTGTGCTCGGCATGTGCGAAAAGGATACTCTTCTCGATTATGAAATAACCTCACTTTCGGTTTGGGGAGAAAGAAATAGAGTTAGCGACCTTTATCAAAGTTTCCTTGCTGAACTTCAAAATTATGAAGGGGCAACCTTTGAGGAACGAGTTATGAGCTTTATCTATTCTTGCGGCATAACCGAAGAACAGCTTGATAAAATAAGAAATATTTTGCTTGATAGGTGAGCATATGAGCACAAGCTTTGTTGAAACCTTTTGTGGCCTTTTTGATACAAAACTATAATAAGGAGAATTGTAAATGTATATTTTGATAGTTATATTAAACATTTTGGTTGCAATTGCGGAACTCAGTACATTGTCTTCCATTAGTTCGGCTTTCTTATTCTTTTTGGGAATGGTTGCAAAAATTGTTTTAAGGTCGTTATTTATGTGCTTAGTTTTACACTATCTTGAAAAAATCTATCTTCACCTTGACTTTCAAAGTGAATATGTTGAAAAGCTCCAAAATGAGAAAAGAAAAAAGCGCACCGAAGAATTAAAGAAAGAAAAAGAAGCAAAAAAATAAGGATAAAACAACACGGATATGCCATTCGGCATATCCGTGTTTATCTTTTTTACTTTATTGCTTTTGTTTCGATTTCCTCTACTGCTTTTGCGATGAATTCCTCTATCGGCATAACACCGAGGTCGCCGCCCTCGCCGCGCATTCTCACCGAAACAGTTCCGTTTTCAACCTCATTGTCACCCGCAACTAACATATAGGGCACCTTTTGAAGTCGGGCTTCACGGATTTTATAACCGATTTTCTCATTGCGGTCATCAAGCTCAACACGCATACCCTTTGCTTCGAGTTTTGCCTTGATTTCATACATATAATCAAGATGTCTATCAGCAATGGGTAAGAGTTTTACCTGTGTAGGAGCGAGCCACATCGGGAAAGCACCTGCATATTTTTCAATGAGAAGAGCGAGTGTTCTCTCATAGCAACCGATTGAAGTTCTATGGATAATATAGGGGTTCTTCTTTGTTCCGTCACGGTCAACATATTCCATACCGAACTTTTCGGCAAGCATCTGGTCAACCTGAATGGTAATAAGTGTATCCTCTTTTCCGTGAACGTTGCGAATTTGAATATCAAGCTTCGGTCCGTAGAACGCAGCCTCGCCGATACCAACCTTATAAGGAATTTCGAGATTATCAAGGATTCTGCCCATAATACCTTGAGCCTCATCCCATTGTTCAGTAGTGCCGATGTATTTTTCTTTATCCGCAGGGTCCCACTGTGAGAAGCGGTAGGAAACATCTTCGTAAAGACCTAATGTCTTGAGCATATATATTGCAAGCTCCAAGCAACCTCTAAATTCGTCCTCTAACTGTTCGGGGGTACACATAAGGTGGCCCTCGGAAATTGTGAACTGACGAACACGGATAAGTCCGTGCATCTCGCCGCTTTCTTCATTTCTGAAGAGGGTAGAGGTCTCGTTATAACGAAGTGGGAGGTCGCGGTAAGAACGAGCACGGTTAAGATATGCTTGATATTGGAAAGGACAGGTCATTGGGCGGAGTGCAAAGCATTCCTTTTCTTCGTCCTCGGGGTCGCCTAAAACAAACATACCGTCACGGTAGTGGTCCCAGTGTCCTGAAAGTTTATATAGGTCACTCTTTGCCATATAGGGTGTCTTAGTGAGGAGCCAACCACGTTTTGCCTCTTCATCCTCAACAAAGCGTTGGAGAAGTTGAATTATTTTAGCACCCTTCGGGAGCATAATGGGAAGTCCCTGACCGATTACATCAACGGTAGTGAAAAGTTCCATTTCTCTACCGATTTTGTTGTGGTCACGCTTCTTTGCTTCCTCAATTCTTGTAAGGTGTTCTTCGAGCATATTAGCCTTAGGGAACGCAGTTCCGTAAATGCGGCAAAGCATCTTGTTATCGGAATTTCCTCTCCAATAAGCACCTGTTGCCGAGGTGAGCTTGAATGCCTTAACAGCACCTGTGCTCATAAGATGCGCACCTGCACAAAGGTCGGTAAACTCGCCCTGTGAGTAAAAACTGATTTCTTCACCCTCAGGTAAATCTTCAATAAGCTCAACCTTGTAAGGCTCGTCCTTTTCCTTAAAGAAGTTAATTGCATCCTCGCGTGTCATAGTGAAGCGGGTAAGTTCAATATCCTCTTTAACGATTTTCTTCATTTCGCCCTCGATTTTAACAAGGTCATCGGGGGTGAATTTCTCATCGGTATCAAGGTCATAATAGAAGCCGTCATCAACTGCGGGACCAATAGCAAGTTTAACATTCGGATAAAGTCTTTTAACTGCCTGCGCTAAAATATGCGATGCGGTGTGGCGGAAAGTCCACTTTCCGTAATCATCATCAAATGTGAGAATTTCTAGTGCACAGTCTTCGTTTAGTGTTGCACGAAGGTCGGCATTTTCTCCGTTTATTCTTGCGGCGCAAGCAACACGTGCAAGTCCCATACTGATTTGCTTTGCGGCATCAATAACAGAAATTCCACTTTCGAATTCCATTATCGAGCCATCCTTTAAAGTTACCTTAATCATATTTACCTCCAAAAAAATAAACTCCGTCCCCAAAGGGACGAAGCATTAAAAATCTCCGCGGTTCCACCCGAATTCCGTTTCTTATAAAAACGGCACTTTAGTTACCCTTAACGCGAGTAAAACGTCTGTGTTTGTTACCCACAGCGCTCGAAGGTGGTCTTCATTCTTCCAAGGTTTATGCGGCTTTCAGCCGGGGGCCGCACTCTCTTAAAACCCAAACGGAAAAACTACTGTTCTTCTCATAGCTTTCACTTAAATAATAATACAACTTGTGAGAATTTTTGTCAAGTGCTATATTTATCTTTAAATCTTTTAATAAGTGTGGTATAATGTTTAAAAACAAAAAAGGAGGGTTTTTATGGAAAAGGTTATGCTTGGTATGAGCGGCGGTGTTGATTCATCGGTTGCGGCGCTTATTCTTAAAGAGCAGGGCTATGATGTTTTAGGCACAACACTCAAACTTCATCCTTTTTCGGCAGAACCCGATAGGGATATAAATGATGCGAAGGCAGTTTGCGAAAGAATGAAAATTGAGCATAAAGCCTTTGATTTGAGCGAACAGTTTAAAAGATATGTAACCGATAATTTTATAAACGAATATATTTCGGGCGGTACACCTAACCCCTGTATCGAATGCAATAAGTATATTAAATTCGGCGAAATGCTAAATCTTGCGGCCGATAACGGATGCGAAAAAATTGCAACAGGTCATTATGCAAGAATTGTAAAAGAAAATGGAAAATATCTGCTTTATAAGGCGAAAGATGTTTCTAAAGACCAATCGTATGTCCTTTATATGCTAACACAAGAAGTTCTTTCAAAAACTCTTTTCCCCCTTGGTGAATTAACCAAGGAAGAGGCAAGGTGGCAGGCGGAAGAAAACGGTTTTGTTAATGCAAATAAAAAGGATTCACAGGATATTTGCTTTGTACCGGATGGGGATTATGCTTCTTTTATTGAACGAAACTCAGATTTTAAATCGAAAAAGGGAAGTTATATAGATATTAGTGGAAACTATCTCGGTGAGCATAAGGGAATTATAAATTACACAATAGGGCAAAGAAAGGGACTCGGAATAGCACTCGGCAAACACGCTTTTGTGTTAGATAAGAATGCACAAAACAATGAGGTAACACTTGGGGATGAAGAACATCTTTTTTATAAAAAGGTTATAGTAACGAATGTTAACTTTATTCCGTTTGATAAACTCGAAGATGAACTGAAGGTTTCGGCAAAACTCCGCTACCGCCAAAAAGAACAACCCGCAATAATAAAACCGCTTAAAAATGGTGATGTGCTTATTGAGTTTGATGAGCCGCAGAGGGCTCCAAGCATGGCGCAGTCGGCAGTGTTTTATATTGGCGATATGGTAGTAGGCGGCGGAAAAATTCTTAGAGGAGAAAGATAAATGGATAAGAAAATTGAAACGGTTATAAGCGCACTGAAATCAAATAATATTGATGCTTTATATGCTAAGGATAAAGAAGAAATTAGAAAAATAGTTAAAGGTATGCTATTTAAGGACTGTGTTATAACTGCGGGTGGGTCAATGTCGGTAATGGAAAGCGGCGTTTGGGATATTATTTCAAGCGGTGAATATAAATTTTTTAATAGGTCTGCGGCTGGAATTGCCGAAGAGGAAAAACAAAATGCGTTCAGACAAGCAATAGGTTGCGATTTCTTCTTTTGTTCGGCTAATGCGGTTACAGAAAAGGGTGAGCTAGTTAATGTTGATGGATTTTCAAACCGTGTTGCTTCAATCGTTTTTGGACCGAAAAAGGTTGTTATGATTGTAGGTAAAAACAAGATTGTAAAGGATGCAAATGAGGGACTTTTGCGTGTTAAAAAAATAGCCGCACCTAAAAACACCGTGAGATTAGGTCTTGATACCCCTTGCGCTAAGCTCGGTCACTGTGTATCTCTTCTTAAAAACGATAATCCTGATTTTACCGATGGTTGCAAATCAGAAAACAGAATTTGCATAAGTTATGTAATAAATGCATTCCAAAGAATTAAAAATAGAATAACAGTTATCATCTGCGAGGATGAATTAGGTTATTAAACCGATAAAAACGGCATATCCTTATACATATAGAGATTATATGGAAAGGATGTGCCTTTTTTGAAAAAAATAATAAGTTTTTTGTTGTGTGGTTGCTTGCTTTTCTGTTTTACATCGGCGGTGTTTGCAGAAAAAAGAATAGCAAGTGAGTGTGATATCTCGGATATTGATGAGCCTATCCGTGCGGTTTCGGGCGAGGTAAAGGCAGGGAAGAAACTTGATATTAAGGCAAAATCTGCAATTTTAATGGAGGTAAATACAGGTAAAATTCTCTATGAGGATAATGCAGATGTGTCTTTGCCGCCTGCATCAATTACAAAGATAATGTCGCTTTTGCTCGTTATGGAGGCAATGGATGAGGGAAGATTTGACCTTGAAACTGTGATTAATGCAAGTGAACACGCCTGTAGTATGGGCGGTTCACAAATATGGCTTGAGCCTAACGAAAGTATGGAGGTAAATGACCTCCTAAAAGCCGCCGTTATTGCTTCGGCTAATGATGCTACTGTAGCGTTAGCAGAGGCAGTTTCGGGCAGTGAAGAAAGCTTTGTTGAGCTTATGAATAAGCGAGCTAAAGAACTCGGTATGAATAATACCGTATTTATTAACTGCACAGGCCTTGATGCCGAAAATCATCTTACAACTGCACACGATGTTTCTATTATGTCTTGCGAACTTATAAAGCACGACCTTATAAAAAATTATTCAACCGTTTGGATGGATAGTTTAAGGAACGGCGAAAGTGAACTTGTAAATACAAACAAACTTGTGAGATTTTACGAGGGTACAACAGGGCTTAAAACAGGAACTACAAGCGGTGCGGGATACTGTCTTTCGGCGACCGCCGAGCGAAACGGAATGGAACTTGCGGCGGTTATTATGGGCGGAGAAACAAGCAACGATAGATTCGCAGGTGCTAAAAAACTGCTTGATTACGGTTTTGCAAATTTTTCCTATCAGAAGGTAGGAACAGATATTGAGGGCAGTAAAAGCATACCAATTAAAAAGGGTGCAAAGGATAGCGTAGAGATTGATGCGAGCGGAACACTTGATTTGCTACTTGATAAGGGCAACTCGGGGGAAATAACACGAAAAACCGTTTTGAGCGAGAACATTACTGCACCTATAAAGCAAGGAGATGTGCTTGGTAATGTTGAAATATATGTGGGCGAAGAAAGAGCGGGTATAATACCGCTAACAGCAAAAACCAATGTCGATAAAAGAAGTTTTTTAACAACTTTTGCGTGGATTTTAAAAAGTTTATTCATAATATGAAAACTTTTAATGAATATTTATAAAATTACTTGCAAAAATGGCCAATATAATGTAAAATAAAACTAAAGAAAGAAAAACCTCAGGGGTGTTCAAATGGCAATCAAATTTAATTATTCCTTTGCAAAGGATTTTGTAAGGGACAACGAACTTAAAGGCCTTGAAACACAAGTTGCTGCAGCTCATAAACTTGTGAATGATAAAAGCGGTCTTGGAAACGATTTTTTGGGTTGGGTTAATCTTCCAACTGATTACGACAAAGAGGAGTTCGCACGTATTAAAGCGGCGGCAAAAAGAATTAAAGAGGATACCGATATTCTTATCGTTATCGGCATCGGCGGTTCTTATCTCGGCGCTCGTGCTGCTATCGAGTTTTTGAAAGGACCATATTATAATCAACTTCGCGGCGATTTGCCTGAAGTTTATTTTGCAGGTAATAGTATAAGCGGTTCTTATCTTGCAGATTTAATAAAAATGTGCGAAGGTAAAAGAGTTTCGGTTAATATTATTTCTAAATCAGGAACAACAACCGAGCCGGCAGTTGCTTTCAGAGTTTTCCGTAAAATGCTTGAAGAAAGATATGGTGAAGAGGGCGCAGCAAAGCGCATCTACTGCACCACCGATAAAGCAAGAGGAACACTTAAAAAACTTGCCGATGAAAAGGGATATGAGTGCTTCGTTATCCCCGATGATGTTGGCGGAAGATTTTCGGTGCTCACAGCAGTTGGCCTTTTACCGATTGCAGTAGCAGGTGCCGATATCGATAAACTTATGCTCGGTGCAGCTAAAGCAAGTGAAGAATATAATGAGCCTGATATGTATAAGAACGATTGTTATACCTATGCAGCTCTTCGTAATGCTTTCTATCGCAAGGGTAAATCTATTGAATTGCTCGTAAGCTATGAGCCTAGATTTACAATGATGGCTGAGTGGTTCAAGCAACTCTTCGGCGAGAGTGAAGGCAAGGATAATAAGGGACTTTTCCCCGCTTCTGTAACATTTTCTACCGACCTTCATTCAATGGGCCAATATGTTCAGGATGGCGCCCGTTTAATGTTTGAAACAGTTGTTACATTTGGCGAAAGCGATAGCGATGTTGTAATTGAGAAGGAAGATGATGATGGTGATGGTCTTAACTTCCTCGCAGGAAAAACAATGTCATTTGTTAACAGTAAGGCTTTTGAGGGAACAGTTCTTGCACATACCGATGGTGGCGTTCCCAATTTTGTGATAAATGTTGATAAGGCGGACGAGGAAAACCTTGGTAGACTTATCTATTTCTTCGAAAAGGCTTGTGCAGTTTCGGGTTATATGTTAGGTGTTAACCCATTTGACCAACCCGGAGTTGAAAGTTATAAGAAGAATATGTTTGCACTTCTCGGAAAACCGGGATATGAGTCACAAAAGGCAGAACTTGAAGCAAGACTCGGTAAATAAAAAAAGGAAATAACCGCTTTGGCGGTAAATATAAAAGGAGTTGGTATAAATGATTAAAATCATAATCGGAAAAAAAGGTTCGGGTAAAACCAAGAAATTAGTCGATTTAGTAAACGAGGCTACAAGCAATAGCTTAGGTAACGTTGTTTGCATCGAGAAAGGCGATACTTTAACCTATTCCGTTACTCATAAGG
Source organism: Acutalibacteraceae bacterium (assembly GCA_045603505.1). Lineage (GTDB taxonomy): Bacteria > Bacillota > Clostridia > Oscillospirales > Acutalibacteraceae > UBA737. The sequence continues at coordinate 18,599 of JAZUMI010000078.1, read as the reverse complement.
CAAGACTTATTGATGCTGATTCTTACGGCATTTCAGGCTATAGCGAATATTATGGTATGCTTTCGGGCATCAAGGCAGGCAACCACGATATAACACACATCTTCGGCGATGCAACTCTTCGCATCGGTAGTAGAGATTACGATGAATTGGTTGCATTCCTTGCAAGACTTTCTAAGATTGAAGATGTTGAATTCCTCTTCACAGTTTCGGCTGATAGGGAAGAATTACCGAAGAAACTCTTTGATATCGCAGAGGTTTGCTAATTAAAATAAGCACATTTCAAACCATTTGTTTGAAATGTGCTTTTTATATTATTCACCCTAAATAAAAATATTGTAAAATTTTAAGTTATATGATATAATATTTGGCAGTAATATTGATTGCGGAGGAATTTTCAATGAATGAAAATATAATTATCACGAGTGACAGTACTACCGATTTAAGTGTTGCTCTGAAAGAGAGATATGGTGTTGTAACACTGCCTCTCGGCATAAATTTGGGTGACAAGACCTATCTCGATGGTATTGATATTACTCCCGATTTTATCTATGAGCATCATAGCAAAACAGGTGAACTTCCCAAAACAAGTGCCGCAAATTTAGGCGAGTCACTCGATTTCTTCAAGCAGTTTACCGATGAGGGTAAAAAGGTTATCCACTTCACAATAAGCTCTGAAATGTCCTCTACATATCGCAACGCTTGTCTTGCAGCAGAAGAATTCGAAGATGTTCACGTTATTGATACTAAAAATCTTTCTACGGGCGGAGGTCTTCTTGTTGTTGCTGCGGCAGAACTTCGTGATGCAGGTAAGTCTTTTGAAGAAATTATCAGCGAGGTTGAAAATTTAGTTCCCCGAGTTGATGCTTCTTTTGTTATAGATAGCCTTGAGTATCTTCATAAGGGTGGCAGATGTTCTGCCCTTGCTATGCTTGGCGCAAATCTTCTTAAATTAAAGCCCTGTATTGAAGTTAAAAATGGCTCTATGGGTGTTGGAAAGAAATATCGCGGAAAGTATGATGAGGTTTTAAAGCAGTATGTTAAGGAACGTATTGGCGATGCTTCGGATATAGTGCTTGACCGTGTTTTTGTGACCCACGCAGGCTGTGATGAAAAAATAGTTAATGATATAGTTGATATCGTTAAGGAGTCAGCGCCTTTTGGGGAAGTGTTCCTAACAAGAGCAGGTTGCACCATTTCTTCACACTGCGGTGCTAATACATTAGGCGTTCTCTTTATAAGAAAGTCACCTATCGAATAAGTAAGGTGATAGATTCAACTTTTTTTCACCTTGCGCATATTATGAGATAGGGGAGAAAGTGCTTTCGTATAACCCCTTTTAATATATAAAGCCCTTGCGATGTTTCCGCAAGGGCTGTTTCTTTTTAAAATAGTTATGGACTTATCAAAAAAAACGTGATATAATAAAATGAATTATACTATAAAGGTGGGCGAAAAATGCAAACTATATGTGTTGCCGATGTGGTTATAAATATTGACAGTGCGGATAAGGAGTATTTTACCCGCCGATATAAAGAATATGAAGTGGATTATACGGATAATCCTGATATGTGGATAACTGTAGAGTGCATCGAAAAGATTGAAGAACCTAAGGGTGAACTCGTAGAGAATATAAGAACAGCATATATTATAAAGACGGATGATGGAAATTTTTGCCGATATGCAAAATCTATGAAAACCGGTAAAATTGCCTTTGCTATTTACTACACAGAAGATTATAGCAATGTAAAAATTGTTATGGAAAAGGGCTTTATTTTTCAAAACCTTAATAATAGGGAATGGGAATATCTTTATACAGGATTTATGTTTGCTAATCGTCTTACAAATCTTGGCGGTACAGTTCTTCATAGTTCAGGTATGGCTTATAAGGATGGCGGAATTGTATTTTCGGCAGACCCCGGCACAGGTAAGTCAACCCATGTTTCACTTTGGAAAGAGCGATTCGGCGAAGATGTTCAAATAGTTAATGATGATAAGCCTGCTTTTAGAATTATTGATGGCAAGTTTTATATGTTTGGCACCCCCTGGAGTGGTAAAACAGAGCTTAATATTAACACTAAAAAAGAGCTTAAAGCGATTTTCTTTATCGAACGCGGGAGTGAAAATAAGGTTGAGCGAATGAGTGTTGCAGATAGCGTTTTAAATCTTTCCCGCCAACTTCCAAACCCGTTTTACGATAAGAATGTAGGTATAAAAACAGTAAAACTTATTGAAAAATTATATGCCTTGAATGTGCCGATTTACAGGCTTCGCTGTAGCATAAGTCAGGATGCGGTAACGGCAGTATATAACGAAGTATTTGGAGGGAAATAAATGAAAATCAAAGAGGGATTTATCAAAAGCAACTTGGGAGATGAGTGTGTTGTTGTGCCCGTTGGTGCACAAACGGTTGATTTCCGTGGTCTTATTACCCTTAACGAAACAGGTGAACTTATCTGGGAGGTTTTACAAAACGAAAGTGAAATTTCCGATATAGTGAGCGCACTTACAAAGGAATATGATATTGATGAAGCAACAGCAAAGAAGGATGCCGAAGAGTTTGTTAAAATACTAGAGGAAAAAGGATTTCTTGAATAAAAATGATTAAGACTGTTAATATGTCAATGGAAACCCTTTCTCCGCTTATTTCTGACTGCGTTGAATCGGGTAGTGAAGTAATTCTCACTGTTACAGGCAACAGTATGCGTCCTTTTATCAAGGATAAGCGCGACCAGGTTATTCTCATTAAAGCCGATGCAAAGAATCTTAAAGTTGATGATGTTCCGCTTTACAAGAGAAGAAACGGAAAATATGTTTTGCATAGAATTGTAAAAAAAGAAAATGGTTCATACACTATGCTTGGCGATGCTCAGGTTAGATTAGAGCCCGGAATAGAACCGGACCAGATTGTAGCAGTTGCGAAAGGCTTTATACGTAAAGATAAGACTTATCTTTGCGATTCAGCAGAATATAAAAGATATGTTTCCTTCTGGAACAAAATGATGCCATTAAGAAAATTTTATTTCTTTTTAAAGCGTGTGCCACATGGTGTTTTAAGAAGAATAAAAAGATTAGCAAAAAAAGTCCTGTCACTTATTTAAAAAGTGGCAGGATTTTTCTAATTTTTTTGTTGAAAAAGAGGAGATATTTTGGTATCATAAAACAATGGAAAGGGGGCTTTTAAATATGATTATAGATATGCATGCGCATTGCGGAGTGGTTGAAAATGGCCATAAAATGCCGATTGAAAATCAGCTTTACGGTATGGAGAAATATGGTATTGATTATGCCATCATTTCTAATATTGAGTGTGGCGAATGCCATGATTGTATAGAGGGCAATAAAAGGGCACTTGAAATAGTAAAACAGTATAGCGATAAATTCTCATGTATGCTATGGGCAACCGAAGATTTAACTGATGAGCAAAAGAACGAATTTGAGGAGCTTTATCTCCAAAATAAAGACTTGGTTAAGGGGTTAAAGGTTCATCCCGATATATCTAAAACTGCAGTGGATGACCCCTGCTTCGATTATGTTTATGAAATGGCCGAGAAGTATGATTTACCTGTTTTACTTCACACCAAAAACAACGAATTTTCAAGCATTGAAAAAAGCATAAATGCTGCTAAAAAATATCCTAAAGCAAGATTTATTTTAGGCCATATGGATATCGATTCGCACGATTGTGAAGAGGCACTTTTGGCGGTTAAAAATTATGATAATATCTATGGGGATACATGTTGGGTGTGGCTTGATGCGGTTAAAAAGGCAAATGAGATGGGCATAATCCATAAAATGATGTTTGGTACCGATAGTCCGATTTCAGGCAAGGATACATATATGGATGTTTACTATAAAGATTATTACACCTTTGAAGCCTCATATATGTGCGATGTTATGTGTGAAAACGCGCGAAAATTCTTCAAAATTTAACACATTTTAGAGAAAAATTGTAATTTAAAAAATTTACCATTGTTTTTAGGTGTATTTTTATATATAATAATACTGTGATAATATTGCTTTCGGCGGTGCGGAATATGAAAACGAAAAGATTATCAAGTGAAAACACTTTGTTTTTTAAACAGAGTGCAACATCTTTCAATGATGCTCTTCTTCTTGGAAACGGAAGAATAGGAGCCACCGTTTACGGCGGAGTTTATGAAGAGAAAATTTCTCTTAATGAAGATACTCTTTGGAGTGGCTCGCCCGTTACACTAAGTGAAGAGGCTTACCAACCGGTTTTAGAAGAGGCCAAGAAACTTTTTTTTGAAGGTAAAAAGAAAGAGGCCCAGAAAAAAGTTGAAACGGGCTTTGGATATAAGCTTAATCAGTGCTATCTTCCCCTTGCTGATATTAAAATTAATCAGCGTTATAGTGGCGAAGCCAAGAGATACCAAAGAAAGTTATCCCTTGCAGATGCGCTACATACTATTAGTTACTCGGTTGATAGTTGTTCATTTAAAAGAGAATGTTTTGTTAGTGCACCACATCAGGTTATGGCGGTCAAGTTTACCGCTTCGCAAAAAGGAAATATTAGTTTTGATTTAGCACTTGAGGGAAGACTTGAGTGTGACTATTCGGTTGAGAAAGACTGTATAGTGCTTAAGGGCAAAGCCCCCACTTTTATAGCAGATTATGGTGATATGTACCGTAACGAGAGCTATATACACTATGAAGAAAATGGTGTGAGTTATATTGGCCTTGTTACTGTTAAAACTGTTGGTGGAAGTGTAAAATATAACGGAAATCAAGTTAAAGTTGAGAAAGCCGATAGTGCGGTAGTTTATTTTGGTGTAAGAACAAACTTCATTAGATACGATACTGTGCCAAACGGCGAAAGATACATAGAAAATTGCTTTGAAGACATTAGGAATGCGGTTAAGATAGATTATGAAACTTTGAAAAAACAAAGTGTTGCCGCACATAAAAAACTTTATAATCGTTCATTCGTTTCGCTTTGTGACAATAGCAAGGCGCGTATCCCAACCGATGAACGTATGAAACTTATGCAAAAAGGTGAAAACGATAACGCGCTTTGTATTTTACTGCTTAATTTAGGAAAATATCTTACGATAACAGGTTCAAGAAAGGGAAGTCAGGCAACTAATCTTCAGGGAATCTGGAACGATAAGGTAATTGCGCCATGGAGTAGTAATTATACGATTAATATTAACACCGAAATGAATTATTGGCCTACTCTGAAGTTGGGACTTAATGAGTGCTATGAGCCATTTATACGATTTGTTACCGAACTTAGCGAGAGCGGAAGTATAACCGCAAAGAATTTTTACGGTAAAAGTGGTTGGGTAACCCATCATAATTCGGACCTTTGGAGACTTACTCATCCCGCAACAGGCAGACTTGATAAGAGTGCTCAATGGGGCTTTTGGAATGCTTCTTCAGGTTGGCTTGCCACTATGCTTTGGGGTTATTATAGATATACGCTCGATAGAGAATATCTTGAAAAAATTTATCCTGTTATTGAAGGCTCGGCAAGATTTTATAAAGAAAGTTTAATCGAGTGTGATGGGGAACTTATATATCCGCTAAGCACTTCGCCCGAAAACAACTACATAGAAAACGGCGAGGCAATTCCAATTGATAAGTCCACCGCGATGACACAGGAGATAATAACCGACTTATTCGGTGCGGTAGGAAAGGCTCAGGATATATTAGGCATTGAAAACACCTATTCGGCTTTAGTGCCAAAGCTTAAGAAACTCGGCATTTGTAAAGATGGTGAGCTTTGCGAGTGGCACGAGGAACACGAGGTGTGGGACCCCCATCATCGCCATGTTTCGCATCTTTACGGACTTTTCCCTGCAAATCTTTTTGATGAAAAAGAGAGACAAGCGGCTAAAAAGGTGTTAGAATCAAGAGGAGATGGTGGCACAGGTTGGAGCCTTGCTTGGAAGATTAATTTCTGGGCAAGACTGCGTGACGGAGAACACGCATACAAACTGCTTAAAAATCAGTTGAAAGTGGTACCTGCTGTTTCAGATTCTATCAATATGGATAGTGGCGGTGGAAGTTTCCCGAATCTTTTATGTGCACATCCGCCATTTCAAATTGACGGTAACTTCGGTGCAGCAAGTGGTATTATCGAAATGCTTATTCAAACCGATAAGAACGGGGAAACAGTGTTTTTACCGGCAGTTCCAAAGGTTTGGAAAAATGGTATAGTTAAAAATATCCGCATCCCAGGAAATAAAAGCGTTAGCTTTGCTTGGGAAAGCGGTAAAATAATTAAAAACAGTATAAAGGAGAAATAAAAATGTTAAAAAATATCCCTAAAATTTTATCCCCCGAACTCTTAAAGGTATTGTGTGAAATGGGTCATAGTGACAGACTTGTTATTGCAGACGGTAACTTCCCGGCAGAAAGCATGGGTAAAAATGCTATCGTTATCCGTGCAGACGGTCACGGAGCTTGTGAAATCTTAGAGGCTATCCTTGAGGTTTTCCCGCTTGATACTTATGTTGAGAAGCCTGTTAACCTTATGGAAGTAATGCCAGGCGATACTGTTGAAACTCCCATCTGGGATGAATATGCAAAAATCGTTGCCGCTGCTGATAGCAGAGGTGATGCTACTATCGGTCATATTGAACGTTTTAAGTTCTATGAGGAAGCAAAAACTGCTTACGCTATTATTGCAACAAGCGAAGCGGCTCTTTATGCCAATGTAATGCTTCAAAAGGGAGTAATTTAATGCCATATTTACAAGACCTAAAACCATGTGAATTAAAGGCGGCAGTCGATAAAGGGACACCCCTTATGGTTGCTGTCGGCTCGATTGAGTATCATGGAAGTCAGTTGCCGCTCGGTACCGACCTTTTAATTGTTGAAGGTCTTATCCGTGAGCTTGAAAAGAGAACTGATATTGTTGTTGCGCCTTCCTTTACTTTTAGTCCCACGGGCTTTATGGTTTCGGGTGAGGATAGAGGAACGGTTGATGTGAGAATAGGAACATTTATTGATTACTGTTCTCAGGTTCTTTCCTGTTATAAAAATATGGGTTTTAAAAAGATTTATGTTCTGGTGCACCATCAAGGCGGAAGCATCAAGCGCTACCTTGAGATTGCGCTTGAGCAGATAAACGATTATGATGCTCATAATCAAATCGGCAAATCCTGGTGGACCGACCAAAAGAAGAAGGAAAACACCTGCGATATCGAGGTTTGTCCTGCTCAATTTGGCGAAGAGGTTTTAAAGGAATTTTTCGGTCATGGCGGCGAGGGAGAAACCCAACCGATTATGGCTTATTTCCCCGAACTTGTTCGTATGGATTATCTTACCGAAAATGAGGCTTTTTGGAATAAAACTGCAAAAGATTCTAATATGGATGACGCAGTAAGAGCCAGAGATATCCTTATTGATTTATGGCTCAAAAAGTTAAGTGTATAGAATTAAAAGTCAACTTTAGAAAGAGGGTGTGCAAATGAGACGAGTAATTGGAATTATCCTTATAATAAGTGTTTTGTTGAGCGTTCTTGGTACAGGCATTACTGCGTCTGCTGACTATGAATTTGGTGTTTTTACTGATGGAGATATTTCTTTTTCAATCAACGAGGTAAATCCCGGAGAAGAGATAGAAGTATCGGTGTGTGTCCATCCTTATGTAGATGTTGAAATAGGATCTATTGAGTTTTCTATTAGTTGCAATTATGTAAGAGGATATTCGTATCCCTTTAATCTTGTTCCAGAAAAAGTTCAATTACCCGATGAGTTTGCATCAGCAGCAGTAGCCCAAAGTAGCTATGATGTTCCCATTAAGTATGTCTGGGAATCGGTTGATAATGTTATTCTTAAAGCATACGAAACCGTTACACTTGGTACTTTTACATTAAAGGTTCATGAAAAAGCCGCTTTGGGTGAGTACGATTTTAGTTTATATTTTGATGTTTTCAGTTGTTTTTCGGTTGAACAAGGCGAATTTATAGATTTTCCTGTTTACATTCCAGAAGGCCACACAGTTTTTGTAGGTGAAAAATTGACGCTTTATAATAGCATTTTCTACATTCCTTGCGGTGGTGCTGAAAACTACGCTTATTATATCTACACGAACAAACTTATCGACCATGAAAATACCTATATATTCAATACCGATGTTGCAGAAATAGTTGGTATAGAAGATTATGAAGATTATTCTGGTATCAAAATAAGAGGCAAGAAAATCGGTGGTTCAACAGGCATTTTTGTTTCAGGTATGGATGAAGATTTATATGAAACCGTCACTGCTTCTATAAAGGTTGAAAAACCCAGTGTTGTTACGGTGGTTTATCCTGTAACTGAACCGAATAAAACGGTATATTATGTCGGAGAGAAATGTGATAAGGAAACACTTTTAAATGGGCTTTCTGTAACTGTTTGTTATGATAACTACGAAATTGAAACTATAAGTGATATTGATGCATTTACACTTGGCGAAATTGATACCAAAACACCGGGTAAAAAAAGAGTTAAGGTGCAATTTGCTGATACATATATCTTTCTTGAGTACGAGTTTAAAGAGGCACCGCAGATTAGCTCGGACGTTTATATGGTAGATTTGGAATATGTCTATGATGTTCCGCAAAAAACAAGCATCGAAGATTTCCGCAAAAATATAAAGATTGACGGAGATATAAAAATTTACGATGAGAATAATAACGAAGTAACCGAAGGAATAATTAAAACCGGTATGCGCGTTGTTTTTGAAGTTGGAGATATTATACTTCAAGAACGCGAAATAGCGGTTAAATATGACATTAATGGAGACGGAAAGGCTTCGGTTAAAGATTTGTTTGCGGCAAAAAAGAAGTCGGTTAACTTAGAAACGTTTGAAGGAGTATATATTAAGGCGGCAGGTATCGATATTCCAAATGCAAAATTCCTTATTGATATGAAGAACTATCTTTTGAATTTGGATTAAATTTAATTTGGAGAAAAGGAAAAAATGGAAAACAATAACTACGATTTTGATATGCCTCCACAAGAGGCTCCCGAAGAAGAAAATTCTGAAATTTTAATAGATACAAACGAAGAAGTGAAACCTAAAAATCACTTTAAAGAATCAAAGTGGTTTTCACAAGGAAAATTAAAGCTTTATGCCATTGCAGGTGCGGCGGTTGCATTTGTTCTGATTATTTTATTTGTATCACTTTATATAAAGTCAGATAAGGTTGATAAGGCACTTGATTCTCAGCAGTATAAACGTGCTCAGATAGTAATTTCTCAGACTGTTAAGTATTTGAATGACGAAACGGAAGAAGAAACGAATTCTGAAGAGGAAACAGGTTCCGAGTTTGTTTCAGACGACAATTTTTTAGGAAATTATTATTATGATGAAAATGGCGAACTTGTTACCGAAGAACAAGAACAGGCTTCGCAACCTGAGGATACAAGCACATCTTACGATATTTGCACCATAAAAGTGGATGATGATATCCTATATGAAAAGGGAGATTATGGCCAAAGTTACCGATTTACAAGAGACGGAGAACGCTTTGTTATCTACTACTATGAGGATTTCCTTGCCAATATTATGAAAGAAGAGGGCGAAGAAACTGAGGGCGAGTGGATAGAAGTCTATGAGCAAAATTATGGTACACTTTCTTCTTTCGATTTCTCGGTTTTTGATTCTTATGTGGAGTCTGATTTCAAGAAGGTTGAGGACTATTATGTTCCAAAGGGTAATTCAGATGAGATTTTCTTTGATTTCCTTAGAGTAAAGCAGTTCGAAAAATATGCAAATCAGGATATGAAACTTTACTTTGAAAATGGAAAGATTTCTAAAATAATCGCTTCGTATACCTATGATGGAACTATGGATATAGTTCAAACCTATAAATTTACCTATAATAATGAGAAGATTACCATTCCTACACCTGATAAAAAATATGATATCAACGGTAATCTTATAGAGGGTAAAGTCGATGAAAAATAAGATATTGAAGATATTGGTGCTTGTAGTTATCTTGTTTGTTTTATTTACTGTGGGTGTGGGTGCTCAAGGTGTTACTCATTTTGTTATGAATGGCGCAGAAAACAACGATAAGGTTTCGGTTAATGTTGAAACCGATTGTACTACAGGTGTCGGTGGTATGGATTTAATTCTTGTTTATGAGAAAGAAGCGTTCGAACTTATAGAAAGTTCTGTAAGATGCTCTCTTCCTTCATGTGAACTTGTAGTTAAAGAAAATGCAATCCGTGTACTTTGGGATACAACCGATGCGGTAACGTTGCCTAACGTTCTTCTCTCGGCAGATTTTAAGAGTGTTAATGGAACTCCTATAGAAAGCGGAATGTATTTTTCAGTTAACGAGTATTATGATAGTACGCTTGAACTCAACGACATTCCTTTTGAGGTTAAGTTCGCATCGGCAGATAAAATCACAAAAGCCAAAAGAAGCGGTATGCCGGTATTTATTACTGTTTTTCTTGTGATAATAGGCGTTATCGTTTGTTTAGCGGCGGTTTATTGGTTATTAGCAAACAAAAAAATAGAAGAAATAGCAAGTAATTTTGCAAAAAATACTAATCCTTTGGAGGCGGTTTAACCGCCTCCAATTTTTTTTTACAAATTTTTAAAATTTTTTGATGACATTGGCGCATAATGATGATATAATAATATATTATATTATATTTATTATGGGGGGAGTATTTCTTGAAGGTTCTTGTTATTGATGGTAACAGTATAATTAACCGTGCTTTTTATGGTATTAAATTGCTTACTACAAAGGATGGCAGATATACCAACGGTGTATATGGTTTTATAAATATTCTAAACAAGCTTTGCGAAGCAGAAAACCCCGATGGAGTGGCTGTTGCCTTTGATTTGAGAAGTCCCACCTTCCGCCATAAGATGTACGATGCTTATAAGGCAGGCAGAAAAGGAATGCCTGATGAACTTGCAAGTCAGATGCCTCTTTTAAAAGAATATTTAACCCTTGCAGGACATACCTGCCTCGAACTCGAGGGTTATGAGGCGGATGATATCATAGGAACACTTGCCAAAAGATGTGAAGAAAGCGGTAACGAGTGTGTTGTGGCAACAGGAGATAGAGATTCTCTTCAACTTATTTCTAATAAAACAAGGGTACTTCTAACCGCCACTAAGATGGGCAGACCCGAGGTTATAAATTACGATAAAGCGGCCCTTTTTGAAAAATATGGCTTAACTCCCGAAGAAATGATAGAACTGAAAAGTCTTATGGGAGACAGTTCGGATAATATACCCGGTGTTACGGGGGTTGGCGAAAAAACTGCTCTTGATTTAATATCTAGATTTCATAGTATTGATTATATTTATGAGAATATCGAAACTATCGATGTTAAGGATTCAGTTCGTGCAAAACTTATTGCAGATAAGCAAAAGGCCTTTTTAAGCCGTGAACTTGGAACTATTTGCAAAGAAGTTCCGTTAAGTTTCGAACTTGAAGATTTAAAATATAGCGGCAGGGATGAAGAAAAACTTTCTCGTTTTATGACAGGGCTTGAATTTTTCTCCCTTATGGAAAAAATGGGAATTAAACCCACCAACGCTTTAGCCGAGGATATAAAAGAAACGGAAAAAACAATTTATAAAATTGGAAACACTTTCACAATTGAGGATAACACTAAGGTTGACCTTTATTTTGAAAGTGGAATGTTCGTGCTCGTTTGCGGAAACGAAATATTTAATCTTAGTATAAGCGAAGCACAGGAAATTCTTGAAAACGAAAAAATTGCTAAAAGGGTTTATGATAGTAAGTCACTTTATAACCATTTCGATAATGTTAAAAATATCGTTTTCGATGTACTTCTTGCGGGATATCTTTGTAATCCATCTTCATCGGATTATTCTCTTGCAAGGCTTTCGGGCGAATACACATGCGCTCCCTTTGAAACAGAGGGCGAAACCGATGCAATTATGAATAATGCAATTACCCTTTCGGTTGTTGCTGATGCACTTGAAAAGGAACTGAAGAAGAGCGGAGAAGATAAGCTTCTTTCAGATATTGAAATACCTTTGGCTCAGGTTCTAGCATCTATGGAAAACGAGGGCTTTTTAGTAGACCGTATGGGTCTTGCTAATATGGGTAACGAACTTGCAGGGCGAATTTCGGTTATAGAAAAAGAAATATATTCGCTTGTTGGTTATGAATTTAATCTTAACTCACCTAAGCAGTTAGGCATTGCTCTTTTCGAAAAATTAGGCTTACCCGCTAAAAAGAAAACCAAGAGCGGTTACAGCACAAATGCCGAGGTTTTAGAGAGCCTTAAATATGCTCACCCTGCAGTTGAACTCTTACTCGAATATCGAACACTTGCAAAACTAAAATCAACCTATTGTGATGGGCTTGCCGCATGTATAGGGGATGATGGAAGAATTCATACAACTTTTAATCAGACCGAGGCAAGAACCGGAAGAATAAGTTCGCTTGAGCCGAATTTACAAAATATACCTGTAAGAACAAAAGAGGGCAAGAGACTTCGCGAGTTCTTCACTGCACGTGAGGGATATGTTTTGTGTGATGCCGACTATTCACAGATTGAACTTAGGGTTCTTGCATCAATGTCCGGTGACGAGAATATGATAAACGCATTTTCTTCAGGGGTAGACATTCATACCGCGACCGCATCACAGGTTTTTTCAATGCCTATCGATATGGTAACACCTGTTATGCGTAGCCGTGCGAAAGCAGTTAATTTCGGTATAGTTTACGGAATAGGCGCTTTCTCTCTCAGTAAAGATATCGGTGTTACAAGGGCAGAGGCTGATAGTTATATCAAGAGTTATCTTGCCACTTATCCAAAGGTTAGTGCATATATGGAAAATACGATAGAACAGGCGAGGAAAGACGGGTTTGTTACAACGCTTTTTGGCAGAAGAAGATATCTGCCTGAACTTTCTTCCTCTAACGGAATGTTAAGGGCGTTCGGCGAAAGGGTTGCAAGAAATGCCCCCATTCAGGGAACTGCTGCGGATATAATTAAAATTGCTATGATAAGGGTATATGAAAGACTAAGCCGTGAAGTTCCAAACGCGAAACTTATTTTACAGGTGCACGATGAACTTATAGCAGAGGCGCCAAAAGATAAGGCAGAACTTGTTTGTAGTATTCTTTCGGAAGAAATGGAATCTGCAGCAAATCTTGCGGTTAAACTTACCGCCGATTCGGCTTACGGAAAAACTTGGTTAGAAGCAAAGGAATAAAATGAAGATAATTTTTGTTTGCACAGGAAACACATGTAGAAGTCCAATGGCGGCAGGATATCTTGCCAATAAGAATATAGAATGGTTGGAAGTTTCAAGCAAAGGTATATTTGCAGATGGTTCACCTGCCCATCAAAACTCGGTTGCGGTTATGAATGAGGTGGGTATAGATATATCGGAGCATATATCGGTTACAATTTCCGAAGAGGATATAAAAACGGCAGATAGAATAGTTTGCCTTTCAAGAAATCATTTTGATTATTTACTCAGTATGGGAGTAACACCTAAAAAACTTTCTGTGTTAGGGAATGGAATAGCAGACCCATACGGAATGGGAATAGATGATTACCGCCTAACTCGTGATGAGATAATAAACGCAATTGATATGCTTTTTGAGGATGGCTTTTTTTCAGAATTTAAAATTAAGAATATAGAACAAAGGCATATATCGGCAATAGCAAAACTTGAATCGGTTTGTTTTAGTGAACCTTGGAGTGCGGATAGCATACTTGAATCTTTTAATCACGGAACAAAGTTTTTAGTTGCAGAAAATGAAAACGATGTTTTAGGATATATAGGTTTTTCTGTTATTTGTGGAGAAGGTTATGTAACTAATGTTGCGGTTTTTCCAAAATATAGAAACAAAGGAGTAGCAACCGCGCTTGTAAGTGAGGCTATTTCTTACTGCAAAGAAATCGGCGCCGAATTTTTATCTCTTGAAGTTAGAAAATCTAATGAAAACGCTATAAAATTATATGAAAAAAGCGGATTTTCTATAGTTGGAGAAAGAAAAGATTTTTATAGAAACCCAAAAGAAAATGCGCTTATAATGACTATTGTTTTGAAATATTGAATTAAAAAAAGAAAAGAGGTGGACTAAAGTGAAAATACTCAGTATTGAAAGTTCATGTGATGAAACTGCGGTAGCGGTTTGTGAAGGAAGACGGGTGCTTTCAAGTGTTATATCAACACAGGTTGAAGAGCATAAGATTTACGGGGGCGTTGTTCCTGAAATTGCGTCTCGCCGTCATACCGAGGCGATAAGTGCTGTGTGTGATAAAGCGGTAAGTGATGCGGGAATTGAGTATAGTGATATAGATGCCGTAGCCGTTACCTTTGCACCGGGACTTATAGGCGCGTTGCTTGTTGGAGTTAATTTTGCAAAAGGTCTTGCGCTTTCACTTTCGGTTCCGCTTATTCCTGTTCATCATCTTCGTTCTCACATAGCGGCTAATTATATTGATAATGAAATTTTAAAACCACCTTTCCTTTGCCTTATGGTTTCGGGTGGAAACACAGTTTTATGTGAAGTAAGTGATTATACGAAATTTAAAATCATTGGCGGAACAACCGATGATGCGGCAGGAGAATGTTTTGATAAAACCGCCAGAGCGATGGGACTTTCTTATCCCGGTGGAGTTATGCTTGATAAGATTGCAACAAATAGTGATTTTGAAAGATATCCTTTGCCTGTTCCAAAATGTGCAGGAGAATATGATTTCAGTTTTTCAGGGCTTAAAACTGCGGTTATAAATCTTATACATAATAAGAAGCAAAAAGGAGAGGAGATTGATGTTCCTGTCCTTGCGGCAACAGTAAGGGAAAGGGTTTGCGATATGCTTATTGATAAAACCTTCAATGCTGCAAATAATTTAGGATACAAAAAATTAGCGGTTGCAGGTGGAGTTTCTGCCAACAGCGAACTTCGTACAAGGATTGAAGAAGAGTGCAAAAAAAGGGGAATAGAACTCCACGTTCCTGAACTAAAATATTGCGGAGATAATGCCGCTATGGTTGGAGTTCAGGCTTTTTATGAGTATAACGCAGGCAATGTTTCGGGTAGTGAACTTAATGCTACTGCTACATTGCCGATAGATTACAGATAAACCTCAAAAGGAGGAAATGTTTTGGAGAATAAAAAACTGCTTTTAATTGTTAACCCTTGTTCTGGCAGGGCAAAAATGCGAGGAGAACTTTTAAGGGTTGTTGAAATACTTTCTTCGGGAGGATATGACGTAACTGTCTATCCTACAAAAGCAAAATCTGATGCTACTGAACGTGTAAAAAAATTAAAATCAGGCGAATATGAAATCATAGTTGTGTGCGGGGGAGACGGAACTCTTAACGAGGTTATAACAGGTGTGATGAGTGCAAAACTTGATGTTAAACTTGGTTATATACCCTCGGGTACACTTAATGAATGGTCTTCAGGACTCAAGATTTCAAAGGTAATACCAACAGCCGCAAAGGACATTCTTTCAGGTAAGGAAGTATGCCTCGATATAGGAAAATTCGGGGAAAAGTATTTTTCTTACACTGCCTCGTTTGGTGCTTTTACTGAAGCATCCTACTCTGCACCGCAGGATGTAAAAAATATTCTCGGTCAGGCAGCCTACTTTTTTGAAGGTGTTAAGAGTATAGCCAATATAAAACCTATACATCTAAAACTTCAAACGGATGAAAAAGAAATTGAGGGAGAGTTTTTCTTCGGTGCAATTTCTAACTCAATGTCGGTAGGTGGAATTGTTAAGTTTGATGATAATGTAGTTAAACTTAATGACGGATATTTTGAAGTTGTTTTGATAAGAGCCGTTTCAAATCTTATTAAGTTACAGAACATTCTTGATGGAATAGTTCGTCAGGATTTAAATCGTGAGGGTATTGAGTTTTTCCATGCGAAAAAAATTACCGTTTTAGAGGGCGAGAATGTTGCCTGGACGCTTGATGGTGAGTATGCCAAAGGCGAAGAAAAGATAGTAGTAGAAAATATACCCGCAGGTATCTGCTTTATAGTACCTGATAAATAGAGATAGGGGAGAGAAGTTATGTTTACAAGAGATATAGGTGTTGACCTTGGTACTGCAAACACACTTGTTTGCGTTAAGGGTAAAGGTGTTATAACAAGAGAGCCATCGGTTGTGGCTTATGATGTAAGAAATGAGGCAGTAAGAGCCGTTGGTAAAGAAGCTAAAGAAATGATAGGCAGAACACCAGGTTCAATAGTTGCTGTAAGACCTCTTAAGGATGGTGTTATTGCAGACTTTGATGTTACTGCTGCCATGCTTAAAAGATTTATAAGAGAGGCATTAAAGGGCTTCCCGTTTTCAAGGGTAAGAATGGTTATTTGTATACCTGCAGGTGTAACAGAGGTTGAAAGTCGTGCAGTTTACGATGCCGCAAAACAGGCGGGTGCTACCGATATTGACCTTATAGAAGAGCCTATGGCGGCGGCAGTTGGCGCGGGACTTCCTATCTGGGATGCATCGGGCTGTATGATTGTTGATATCGGCGGAGGTACAAGTGAGGTTGCAGTTATATCACTTGGCGATATAGTTACTGCAAATTCATTAAGAATCGCAGGAGATGACCTTGATGAATCGATTATTGCTTACGTTCGTAAAAAGCACAATTTACTTATTGGCGAGAGAACGGCAGAACACATAAAAATTCAGATTGGCTCTGCTAAGCCTTACGAGGGCGAAACAAGTATAGAAATCAAGGGTAGAAACCTTGTTGATGGATTGCCTAAGAATGTTATTATAACCTCTGAAGAGGTTCGTAACGCTATGATGGATACCATATATCAGATAATAGATACGATAAGAACAACACTAGAAAAAACACCACCTGAACTTGCTGCAGATATAATTGATAAGGGTATAACCTTAACAGGTGGCGGGGCATTGCTCAGAGGTTTTGCAGAACTTATTGCAGAGGAAACGGGTATGCCTGTAACGGTTGCGGCAAATCCGCTCGATTGTGTTGTTTTAGGTACTGCTAAGAGACTTGAGCCTAATAACGGTTTTGATAACTATGTTTTCAGAAAAGGTAGAAGATTTAGATAGGAGATATATATGCGTTTCTTTTTTCGCAGCAGACAGTTTAAAATTATATTAACCGTTGCCGCAGGAATATTGGCGCTTTGTATAATAACAGGTGTTGTAGGCGGAGCAATCGCGCCGCATTCAAGCGTTCTCGGAACGGTTACAGCTCCCTTTGTATCACTCGCTCAGGAGATATCGGATGGGGTAAAGGGCATTGTAAATACCTATAAGAGCGGAAACGAACTTATGTTTAAAAACGATGAACTTGAAACCGAAATCAATGAACTGCGTGAAAAACTCGGTGAATATGATAAAGCGATGAGGGAAAACGAATTTTATAAGGATTATTTAGGGATAAAGGATGAAAACCCCGATTTTGAATTTACCCCTGCCACCCTCATTTCAAGGGATAATGAAGACCCGTTTAAGGGGTTTGTTATAAATAAGGGCGTTTTGAACGGAATTTCGGAGCACGACCCCGTTATAACCGATGCAGGCGTTGTGGGATATGTAAGCGAGGTAGGTTTAACTACCAGCAAGGTTGCCACAATTCTTAGCACAGAGCTAACACTCGGCGCCATAGACAATAGAACCAACGATTCGGGTATTGTATCGGGAAATATGGAACTTGCACTTAAAAACGAATGTAAGATGTACAACCTCTCACGTTCCTGTACGGTTGCAGTGGGAGATTACGTTGTAACCTCAGGCGAGGGAATCTTCCCTGACGATTTACTCATAGGAACTATAACCTACATAGGTAGTGATGAATATAGTTCTTCTATATATGCGAATGTCTCTCCATTTGTTGATATGAGCAATATTAAGAATGTTATGGTAATAACCGATTTTGAGGGACAGGGCGGCGTTATACCGCAGGGGGATGAATAATGATTTTTCATATAAAACATCCGGTGAAAAAACTTTTTAATTTCCTGCTTTTTGCGCTGCTTTTTGTAGTGCATTTTACTGGGAATCAGATTTTCACACTTCGCGCGGCATCTCCTTTTTTGCTTTTGCCTTTACTTACGGCATATTCAATGTTCAGAGAGGAGTTACCTTCAAGCATAGTAGGAACTCTTGTTGGCGCAGTTATTGACAGTGTTTCAAGCACACCACCGTGTTTTAATACCGTTGTTTTGTTCTTAATGTGCTTTGGTACTTCATTTATTTCGAAGTATCTTTTCAATATAAACTATCGTTCGGCAATAGTTTTATCGATATTAGGCAACGCTTTTTACTATCTTGCACGGTACTTTGTGTGCTATGCCTTTGAAACGCCTATTACTGATAGCCTTATATACATATTTGAATATGTACTGCCATCGGTTGTATTTAATGCTGTATTTGTGTTGCTGTTCTTTTTCGTTGAGAAAAAACTTTGCAATGATACGTGAAAAATTATATTAATATAATAGAGGAGGCGAAGTTGTGCCTTTTAAGAAGAAAAGTAAATATCAGATTACTGTTTTATGCATATTACTTGTAATTATTTTATTGCTTTACACGGTAAGAATTTATTCAATGCAGATTACTAATGCAGAAAAATACACCGGCAAGGCAGACGGAGCCGCCGCAACCAGAACGGCAGTTCTTAAAGC
>JAZUMI010000077.1:0-15961 GCA_045603505.1 Acutalibacteraceae bacterium | reverse complement strand
AGTTTCGAAGCAAAATAAAATCTAAAAATTTGTTTCATAGGCGTGACAGTTTTAAGTCCTGTCACACGGTCCTCTCTCAAGGGCGCCCGATTATAATACCATATCCATCCCTTTTTGTCAACACTTTTTTTAAAGTTTTTTAAACTTTTTTTTGCATTTTTAAAAAGTTTTTTCGGCATACCATATATTGTGTTTTAAACACTGCTAAAACCACAATCGTTTAGCTATTTTCACACAAAAACCCGCCTTTGGTT
Source organism: Acutalibacteraceae bacterium (assembly GCA_045603505.1). GTDB lineage: Bacteria > Bacillota > Clostridia > Oscillospirales > Acutalibacteraceae > UBA737. Next base: position 15,707 of record JAZUMI010000077.1, on the reverse strand, counting down.
CACAAAAGCGGTTTTAAAATAAGTTTTATCCTAAAATTACTATACCTGCGATAACAAGAGCAATTACTGCATAATGTTTCCAGGACATTTTTTCCTTTAGGAATATTCGGCTCCAGAGCACCGAAATAGCACAGTATGCCGATATGATTACCATACCTGCCGAGAAGTCGCTGAACATTACAGCCATATAGAATATCTGGCCGACAGTTTCGCAAATTCCGCCGAAGAGCAAATGTTTATTGCCGCAGAGCACCTTATCCTTCTTAACCGCTTTGAGCCATATGAACGCAAATACAGCAAGAATAAAGAAGGTTAATTCGAACGCCGAGTTAGCGGCATAATCGCTCATCTCAATTCCGGTTTTACCAACGAACCAATCAGAGAAAAGAATTTCATCGCCAACAGTGCCGAGCGCATCTATTATAAGATATGAAATCGGCAACAAGAAAGCGAGTATGCTTTTTGTATACTTTCTGTTGGCTCTCTCCTGCCTTGCTTGTTTAACCTCTTCATCCTCGTGTTGTTCAACAAAGCCGAGAGCTATAATACCAACCGTTATCATAACGATACCGATAATTGTTGTTAGAGTTATATCCTCTACCGAGAATATGCCGAACAATACGCATAGAAGAAATGCAAGTGCACCTGAGGAATTACAAATCGGCGAGGAAATCGAAAGCTCGATATAGCGAAGGCCGATATAACCTAATACCATTGCGAATATGTAAAGCGCGGCAACGGGTAAATAATTTACGAAGTCCATTAATTTAAAATCGGTGTAAAGCAAGCTTGCAGCGATTTTGTTAACCGACTCAACACCAACGGTGTTATCTATAATAGCGCCACCGATAAGTGTTATAAAGAAATGAATTCCCATTACTAAGCCTACGAAGAAAACAACCTTCCAATGACTGTTTTTATCGCGCTCTCTCGTTCCCATTTTTGAGAACAGGTCCGAGCCGCTCCAACAAAGGAGCGCTAAAATTGAAAGAAAATAATATAACATTTTTGACCATCCTTAATAAAGTTTTTTCGAAAAGCAAATCCTTTCACTCTTCACTTTTCACTCTTCACTTTTCACTTTATATACGGGGGTGGTCTTCTTCTGAAATGCTTATTTTCAAGCCTATCTTTATAATGCATTATTTTTCCCCTGCAAGTTTACGGGCAAATTCGGCAAGTTCATCCTTATTATAGAACTCGAGAGTTATTGTGCCCTTATCCTTGCCTGTAGGTTTTACTGTAATTTTTCTATGAAGCGCAGACTTCAGTGAAATTTCAACCTCTTCATAGAACTTATCTTTGTTCTTCTTTGAGGGTTCTTTCTTAGGCTTTTCCGATGCTATGCGTTCGATATCACGAACCGATGCGCCCGAAATCGCAAAGGATAAGAGTTTCGCTCTCTTTTCGGCATCCTCGCAAGAAAGCAATGCTCTTGCGTGACCTGCCGAGATTTTGCCGAGTCTTAAAGCATCAAGCTCATCTTCATTAAGGTTTAAAAGGCGGAGCGCATTAGCAACCGCACTTCTCGATTTGCCAACCGATACCGAAACCTGTTCTTGCGTTAGTCCGTATGTATCAATAAGCGACTTATAGCCAAGCGCCTCTTCAACGCTATTAAGGTCTTCTCTTTGAAGATTTTCAATAAGCGCAATTTCCATAATGCTACGCTCATCGAGTTCCTTTATTATTACAGGCACTTCTTCAAGCCCTGCCATGCGGCAAGCACGCCAACGGCGTTCTCCTGCGATTATTCTATATGCGCCGTTTGGCAAGGGCCTTACGATAATCGGTTGCAAAAGACCGTGTTTTTCAATGCTCGATGCGAGTTCCGAGATGGCATCCTCGTCAAAATCTTTTCTTGGTTGCTCACGGTTGGGCTCAATATCGTTAAGTTTAACGGTTATCGCTCCGCCTGCATCTGTTGCATTATCGTTAAGTAAAGCATCAAGTCCTCTACCGAGACCTCTTTTTGTTCCAGCCATTTTTAACCCCTCCTGTTTTTCTTCAAAAACTCTTTTGATAAATCATTATACGCTATACTTCCCTTTGAACGCTTATCATAATATTGAATAGGCATTCCGTAACTTGGTGCTTCGGAAAGTCTTACACCTCTCGGTATAGCGGTTTTGTAAAGCTTGTCCGCAAAGAATTTCTTTATTTCGCCAACAACCTGATTTGTAAGGTTAAGGCGCGCATCATACATTGTTAGAACTATTCCCTCAATTTCAAGAGTTGAGTTATAAAGTCGTTTAATTTGACGCACCGTTGACATCAATTGTGAAAGACCCTCAAGTGCAAAATACTCACACTGTATCGGCACAAGCACAGTATCGCTCGCAACGAGCGAATCTATTGTAATAAGTCCCAAAGAGGGCGGACAGTCGATAAATATGTAATCATACTTTTCTCTGACCACCGAAAGCACCATTTTAAGTCTTGACTCGCGGTTTTCCATTTCAATGAGGTCAATTTCTGCTGCCGCAAGATTCATAGAAGCGGGGATAATATCAACGTTTTTAAATTCAGTTTTAATTATAGCATTTTCGGTTTTAGCAGTTCCAACAAGAAGTTCGTATGTAGAAGCCTTAACATTTTTCTTGCTTATTCCAAAACCGCTCGTAGAGTTACCCTGTGGGTCGGCATCAACAAGCAAAACCTTTTTTCCGGCAATGCCAACTCCTGCCGAAAGATTAACTGCGGTGGTAGTTTTTCCAACGCCGCCTTTTTGATTAACGATTGAGATAATTTTTCCCATACCGGTGCTCCTTTAAATATGTATGTATAATATATATTATACTATCAATATATATTGTACCAACACGCATTTTAAATGTTTCACGTGAAACACTAAATCTATTATATCAATAAACGCCAAATATGTAAATAAAAAAGTATTGCCTTTTTTGAAAAAAGACAATACTTTTAGTTTGATTTTTAGGTTTTATCCCCCGTTTTAAAGAGTAGCGCCATTATAAAACCAAAGAAAATTGCCGCTGCAATTCCCGCGCTTGTGGCAGTTAGGCCTCCCATAAGTGCGCCTATTAGGCCGTTTTGCAAAACTGCCTCTCGCACACCCATAGCAAGACTATATCCGAAACCTGTCAAAGGAACGGTTGCTCCCGCCCCTGCAAACTTAACGATAGGCTCATAGATACCGAGTCCTGTCAATGCAACGCCGCTTACTACATAGGTAACCAAAATTCGTGCAGGGGTAAGTTTTGTATAGTCTATAAGAATTTGACCTATCATACAAATAAATCCGCCAACAAAAAAGGCTTTTAAGCAATCAATAAACATAATCTTCTCCTTGTGTTTCACGTGAAACATTTATCTCTTTTAGTTTTTACCGTACTGTTTATTTTATTCATCAAAAATCATTTCTTTTGCCTTTTCGTAATCAAGATGCAACACTTTAAGGGTCGGTGCACGTTTGCTCCGCACTGTAATTCGTACTTTGCAGGTGTTATGCCATATATCAGGCGGAAATCTTGTTATTCTAATCTCGCCAACTTTTTCTCTTTTGCAATTCATTTCCTTAACTTTTAAGCCTTGTATCCCCCATAAAGACAGCGTTTCTTCGCCCACCGCCAAATATGATTTATAAAAAGCTGTTTTACATAAATCTGCATAATATAACACAAGACATATAAAAACGAATAAAAAAGATAATGCTAGATTTCCAAACTGCGGAAATTTAACACAAAGAAACACGCTAACCGCTATTATCAGAGAAGAAAAAATGAGAGGCTTGAACAGAAAACGATTTTGAGTTTCGATTGTTCTATCGGGTTTTAATTTGCTTTCTTCCTTTATTACAAAAGAAAACAAGGCGGAGGCGCAAGAATTACTGTATTTTTTCTTAATACAAGGTATAATCGTTGCCCTTTCTCCCTTGCCTTTGCCAAACTCTCCTATAGATGCAGAAATACCGCAAGAACCAAGCAATCGCATTAAAAAGGTCTGCTCGGTAATTACCGCATTTATATGCGCTTTTTTAAATGTGGATGAACGACTAATCAACAATCCGTGTTTTACAGTTATTTCTTTACTGTTGTATAACACTCTGAAGGTTATATTTTTTAAGAAAAAGATAAAAAAAGATAAAAGGAAAAAAGCCGAAACCCCTATTATTATAGCGTTTACCACAGGGGAAATTGGAATTTTTATGTTGTGCGCCGTTTTGTTTATGCTTTTAATAATCTTTTCATCTATAGCGATACCCAAAAGCGATTCTGCTCGTTTTATAAGTGATACGCTTATTAGTATCCCTGTTATAAAGGAAGAAGATGCCGCCGCCATTACCATTTTCTTTATAAGTGTGAATTTTATTTTTATATTTTGTTCTTCGTGGTAGAATTGTTTTTTTAAAAAAATTCCGTCTTTATAATAAAGTTTAAAAACAAGCCCTTTCTTCCCTTGCGCCTCGGTGGAAATTTCACAGGTTATGGCACAAAAAAGCCTATCGAATATACTTCTGCTTGTTTTAAAGGCTACAATATCTTGTTTTCTTACAATCATTTTTTTTCGTATAAGAAAGCCTCGTTTTAAAGTGATGATATTACTTGATAATATTATTCTGTAATTTTTAATTCCGGCTATTCCGAATAATATCACGATAAAAATCGCTATTGCTTCGAAAATCATAAAGTTTCGTATATTTCCTATAATAAGATACTCTAAAATCGCCTTTATAACAGGAATTGTTGGGATAAATAAAACCGGAATTATAAAGCGAAAAATCATTAAAGGGTGGCATTTAATCTGCATTTTCTCTATTCGCTATCCTTTCGAGTATTGCCTCGGCATCCTCTTTTTTAAGTTCTGGAATTACTATCACTTTTCTCACTCCTTTTAAGGCTACGGCAAAAACATCGAGTTTCGCCGCTATCGGTGTGGTAAAGGCCTCTCCGTATATAAGGGCTTTGTTTGGCAGTATATATTCCGTTTTAATTATAATTCCACTTTTAATCTCGATTCTTTTATCTTTTACATAAATTTCGAAACTTTTAAGGTAAAAAGGCATATAAAAACTAATTATGGTAACAAAAAACATAAATATAAGGTTAATTGTATAATTCATTTCTATATAAAAAAACAAAATCCCCCAAAAAACGACAGCTAAAAGAGAAAATCTTATCTCCCATAAAACTATCGTTTTTTGAGGAATTTTAAAATGCATTTGTTCACCTACTTGATTTTATCCCAATATTCCTTGAACTTTTGCTCGGTTTTATTGTTGCCGAACTCGTAGTATTTTTTATTCTTTATATTATCGGGCAAATACTGTTGTTTAACATAGTGATTGGGGAAACTATGAGGATATTTGTAGTGTTGACCGCGAATTTCGGCATCTTCCCCATCGAAATGCTTATTTTGAAGGTGGCGAGGTATATCTCCGCCTATTCCTCGCTCTACATCCGCCATTGCGGCGGCAATAGCATCATGCGCAGAGTTTGATTTCGGCGATGTGGCAACAAGGATAACGGCATTAGCAAGCGGAAGTTTCGCTTCGGGAAGTCCCACTTCCTTCGCGGTATCCACCGCTGCCTTTACTATCGGTATTATCTGCGGATATGCAAGTCCTACATCCTCGTTTGCACAAACGAGCAATCTTCTGCAAGCACTTGGCAAATCTCCGGCGGCAAGAAGTCTTGCTAAATAGTATAGCGCGGCATCTGGGTCAGAGCCTCTCATTGATTTCTGATAAGCCGATATAATATCATAATGCTCATCACCCTCGCGGTCGTACCTTACAGAGTTTCCCGCAAGTATTTCTTCAACAGTTTCGTCCTCTATATATATTTTATCCCCGATATTTGCGGTTAAAATACATAATTCAAGCATATTTAAGGCTCTTCGCACGTCTCCCGCTGCGGCTCTGCCTATTTTTTTGGCATTTTCGCGGCTTAAAACGATTTCTCTTTCTTCTTCTGAAAGTTTTTTTACCGCACGTTCAATAAGTGAAGTTATATCATCTGCCGAAAGAGTTTTAAATTCAAAGACACTTGAACGGCTTAAAATAGCATTATAAACATAAAAATACGGATTTTCGGTTGTGGATGCTATTAAAGTTATATCCCCTGTTTCTATATAAGAAAGCAGTATTTGTTGTTGTTTTTTATTGAAATACTGAATTTCATCCAAATAAAGCAGTATGCCGGATGCCGCATCAATAGTGCCAATCCCTGCTACTATATCCTTAATATCCGAAGTGGATGCCGTTGTTGCATTGAGATAACAAAGTTTTTTGCCCGATTTTGCAGCAATTATCTTAGCAACTGTAGTTTTGCCTACCCCTGATGGCCCGTAAAATATCAAATTCGGGATATTACCGGTTTCTATTATCTTGCGAAGAACTTTGCCTTCAGATAGCAAATGATGTTGTCCTGCAACCTCTTCGATTGTCTGCGGTCTTATTCTGTCTGCTAATGGTGTGTTCATATTGCAGTCTCCTACTCATTTATTTTGCTTTTCAAACATAAACTTTAATTGGTGAATTAAATGAAAAAAACTATTTTTATAAAAAACGCTCTTGTTTTAACTGTAACTTCCCTTATTTTGCGTTTTATCGGTATCGTAACAAGGATTTGGCTTGCCGATAAAATAGGTGCCGAAGGTATTGGTTTATACCAACTAACCTTTTCGGTATATGTACTTGTTGCTACCTTTGCAAGTTCGGGTATTTCAACTGCCGTTACTCGTCTTTGTGCAGACGAATTAGCACTCGGCAGTAAAAACGGAACGGTTAAAATACTGCACCGAAGTATCGAAATAACCCTTTTAATTGCTATAATTTCAGGAATTGCGGTATTTTTTGGTGCCGAAGCAATAGGTAAAATCTTTTTAAAGGATACAAGAGCCGTACCCGCCCTCAAAATTTTAACCTTTTCTCTTCCATTTATGGCAATTTCCTCTTGTCTTCGCGGATACTTCATTGCACGGCGAAAAACTGCGCCAAACGCATCCACTCAACTACTTGAACAATTTGTAAGAATTTTTCTGCTTTTTTTCCTAATTAATAAATTTGCCCACATGGGACTTTCGGTTTCATGCGCATTGATTCTTTTTGCAGATACCGTTGCAGAAGGCATTTCGTGTATCGTTTTATATATTTGCTTTATCTTTGATAAAAAGCGTTTAAATCTTCTTTCGGGCAGAACCCGACCGCCATTTCCTATTATCCGCCGAATTACCGAGATATCTGCACCCATAACCCTCGGCAGATATTTTAACACCTTCTTACGTACGGCAGAAAATATATTAGTGCCGATAAACCTTGCAAAGTATCGGTTTTCAAGCAATAATGCGCTTGGACTTTTCGGAATGATAAAGGGTATGGCTTTGCCGATTCTCTTCTTCCCATCAACCTTTTTAAATGCAGTAACAACTCTGCTAATTCCCGAGATGAGCCAATCTCTCGCACAAAAACGGAGTTTCGTTATAAAAAGTGTTACCGAGAGGGTGCTAAAAATAACTGCGCTTATTTCATTTATATTTGCGGCATTATTTTTCACGCTTGGAAATGAAATAGGAATTTTAATTTATAAAAGCAGTGAAGTAGGCTATCTTTTGCGCTCACTTTCGCCGATTGTTCCACTCATGTATCTCGATAGTGTATCAGACGGAATATTAAAAGGACTCGATAAACAAAACTTTACTTTTTTTACCGCCGTTTGCGATTCAACCTTGCGAATTATACTTATTCTCATTTTTTTACCGCTTTTTGGAATGAACGGTTTTTTAGGAATAATGTACTTTTCAAATCTTCTTACATGCACTCTTCATTTTAGAAAACTGTGTAAAGTTTCTTTGGTTTACATAAAACCTTTTAGTTTTTTTGTTGCTCCATTAATTTCTGCGATAACTTCAGTATTTATGGTACGCTTTGCACTAAATGAAATTTTTATGTCTAATACTTTAGTTTACATAATATCAATGTGTCTTTTATCCTGTGTTTTATATTTTATTCTTCTTTTTTGCTTTGGTTGTGTTAAAAAAGAAGACTTCTCGCTGTAATCGATTTTATTTTATTTTGGCGATAAATCCATCAAAAAATTAATTTAAAATCGATTACAAGCAGGTGTTTTTAGCGTAAATTTTTGAAGAAATCTTCGAGTAATAAACTGCACTCGTCCTCGAGAATTCCGCCATACACCTCAACCTTATGGTTATAGGGATAATCGCATAAATTTACAACGCTATCCATACTTCCCGCCTTTAAATCAAAGGCTCCGAAAATCACAGTTTTTATGCGCGCGTTTATTATGGCTCCCGTACACATCGGGCAAGGCTCAAGCGTTACATAAAGTTCGCATCCGTCAAGACGCCAACTGTGAAGTTTTTCACACGCTTCATTTATGGCCTCAATTTCTGCATGGGAAAGTGCATTTTGCTTTTTTTCTCTCTGATTTCTGCCACGCGCAATTATTTTACCATCCTTAACAATAACGGCGCCAACAGGGACTTCGCCCTCTTGCCCTGCTTTGTTTGCAAGGATAAGTGCTTCTTTCATATATTTTTTATCCATAAAATCCTCGATATAAAGGTATTTAAGGACTGTCTTTTATGACAGTCCTTATTTCATACGAAAAAGTATAGTATTGCCTCAAATAAACTTAAAATTGCAAACATAATTATCGCGGGGGAAGTGAAAAACCACTTTGCTTTTAAAGATGTTTTCACTTCACTCTCTGCCTTTTCAAATTCAAAAAGTTTCTCTTGCTTATATAAGCAAACGCTGATTATGCCAACAAGCATACAAATTGCAAGATAAATTATATAAATAGTGTTTCGTGCCATCAAAGAAATACTTGTATAATCAAAAATCACTGAAACAAGATTATTTGTGAAATGAACGGCTATTGCTATAAGAATTGAATTTGTTTTAACTGTTATAAAGGCTAGAATGAGTCCCACAAGGAATGCAAACGGAATCTGTTCAAAATTTCCGTGAACGAGCCCGAAAAGAATAGAGGATGCCACTATTGCAAATACATCTCCATGTTTTCTGAGCACTCCGAGCATAATTCCTCTACATGCAAATTCTTCCACAAGGGCGGGAACTACTGCTGTAGAAATAAGGGTTAGAATAAATCCTAAAAATCCTTTTGGAACATCTCCGAAATCTACTTCGTATGAAATTCCTGCCGATTCAAAAATAGAAGAGGCAATACTCGTTGATATGTTTGCAAAGGCGCAAAAACCAAGACCCATAAAATAAAAAGGTAAAACTTTTTCTTTTTTGGGTTTTCCTAACGGAACTAGGTCGCTCACCCTAATACCGTTCATCTTAACCATTAAAATGAACGGTAGGGTAAATACAATTATTGAAAACAATATCTGAACAAATTGAAGCGTTGCAGGTTCTGTTATAATCTCCTGCGCCCTTTTAGCATCAATTCCCATTTTTGCCATTATTAAATAATAGATTTCTGCCCAAACGCCACTGAAAACGGTTAGAATTATTAATGAAATACCTATAATATTTGCACTTCTTCTAACCTTTTTCTTTTCTTTATAAGTTTGAGAATCAAATCCAACAGAAACGAAATTTTCGGGTTGATTTTCTCTTTGTTCGTTTACATTGTTATCCTGGGGTTCATATTCGTACATTATTATTCTTCCTTTTAAAATATAAATCCCTTAAATTATTCCTCTGTTTCAGAATTTGCTTCAACGATTTCCTCGTTTTCTGCCTCTTCTGCCTCAATTTCGCCAACATCTCCGGCATCTGCATCTGCTTCTTCGGGTTTATCGGTTACTTCTTCCTCATTATGCTCTGCAGTTGCAACCGAAAGTATCTTTTCGCCTTCTGCAACTCGCATTACACGAACACCCTTTGAAGGACGCGCAAAGGTTGAAATATCGCCGCTAAATATTCTGATTATTATGCCGTTTGATGCTATCATAATAATATCATCATTTTCGCCAATATCGATAACCGCCGCAACATCACCGTATTTAGCAACGCGGTAGTTGGTAATACCCTTACCGCCACGTGACTGAATTCTATAGTTATCAATATTGCTTATTCTTCCGTAGCCTGTTTCGGTTACGGTGAGAAGTCTTGTGTTTTCGTTGGTAACGGTCATAGCAACAACCATATCGTCCGCCTTTAAGGTAATTGCCTTAACACCGCGGGCATTTCTACCCATAGCACGAACATCGCTTTCCTTAAACTGAATTGCCATACCTTTTTTGGTAGCAACAAGAAGATTTTGATTGCCATCGGTCATCTTAACGAATGAGAGTTCATCATCTTCATCAATAGAGATAGCAATAATACCGGTTTTTCTTGTATTTCTGAATTCAGAAAGTTTTGTTCTCTTAATAATACCCTTTTTGGTTACCATGCAGATATACTTATCTTCATCAAGTTCAGATGCAGGGAGAATAATAGTAATCTTTTCTTCAGGCATAAGAGGGAGAATATTAACCATATTCATACCCTTTGCCTGTCTGCTTGATGCTTCGGGTATTTCATAAGCCTTAATTCTATACATTCTGCCGAGGTTACTAAAGAGCATAATGTAATCGTGGGAAGAGCAAACGAACATATTCTCAATAACATCGTCCTCACGGGTTGTCATACCCGTAATTCCTCTACCGCCACGATGTTGAACATTATAGGTATCAGCAGGAAGACGTTTGATATATCCATTAACAGTTTTAGTGAGAACGCACTCTTCTTCAGGGATAAGGTCTTCAATATCAACCTCACCTGCAACATCGGTGATTTCACTTCTTCTATCATCCGAGAATTTATCTCGAAGATTTAAAGCCTCGGTTTTAACAATATCAAGAATTCTCTCTTTACTTGAAAGAATTGCCTCACATTCCTTGATAAATGCCTTCTTTTCTTCTAATTCATCAAGAATTTTTTGCTTTTCAAGACCTGCAAGTTTACCGAGCTGCATCTGAACGATAGCGGTGGTTTGAATATCATCAAGACCAAAACGCTCGGAAAGTGCTTCCTTACTTTCTGGGATAGTCTTGCTTGAACGGATAATTGAGATAACCTCATCAATGAAGTCAAGAGCTACTTTTAAGCCCTCTAAAATATGGGCTCTCTCTTCCGCTTTTTTCTTATCGTATATAGTTCTTCTTGTAATAATATCACACTGGAAGTCAATGCAGTTTTGGAGCATCTCTTTTAGTGTTAAAATTTGCGGTTTTCCGTTGGTTATTGCAAGTAAAATTGCACCAAAGGTGGTTTGAAGAGCGGTATATCTATAAAGTTTATTAAGAACAACCTGAGGGTTTGCATCTTTTTTAAGGTCAACGATAATTTTAATACCACCATCACGTTTTGAAGAATAGTCAACAACATCATCAATGCCTTCTATTCTCTTATCGGCTGCCAAATCATAGATATTTTTAACAAGCTCTTGCTTTTTAACCTTATAAGGAATTTCGGTTATTATAATGCGGAATTTACCATTTCTTGTTTCCTCAATTTCGGCTTTACCGCGAACAACTATTTTTCCACGTCCCGTAGCATAAGCGGCACGAATTCCGCTTCTTCCCATAATGATACCGCCGGTTGGGAAGTCAGGTCCCTTAATATATTGGCAAATTTCTTGTAAATCTGCCTCAGGGTTATCAATAAGGCAACACATACCATCAATAACCTCGCCGAGATTATGAGGCGGAATTTCGGTTGCCATACCTACTGCGATACCCGATGAACCGTTAACGAGTAGCTGTGGGAAACGAACGGGAAGAACTGTTGGCTCTTCCAAACGATTATCATAGTTTGGAGAAAAGTCAACCGTTTCCTTTTCAATATCATCAAGCATACTGTGAGAAAGTCTGTTCATTCTCGACTCGGTATAACGATAAGCTGCGGCAGGATATCCGTCTATATTACCAAAGTTTCCGTGACCGTCAACAAGTGGGTAACGAAGTGAAAAATCCTGTGCCATACGAACCATTGCATCGTAAACCGAAGCATCGCCGTGCGGATGGTATCTACCAAGCACACTACCAACCGTATCGGCACATTTTCTATATGCCTTATCGGGAGTTAGTCCGTTTTCATACATTGTGTAAAGAATTCTTCTATGAACAGGTTTAAGTCCGTCTCTAACATCAGGGATAGCACGGCCAACCAAAACTGACATAGAGTACTGAAGCATACTTGTTTTTACTTCATCAACTATTTCAACCGGAACGATATTAGTTTCTTCGTTACTCGGCCAATAAACATTTTCTTGTTTTGCCATTATCTATCCCTCCTTAAATATCCAAATCAGTTGCATAAATTGCATTTTCTTCGATGAAACGTCTTCTTGGCTCAACCTCTTCGCCCATAAGCATTGTAAAGGTTTCGTCTGCAACCTCGGCATCTGCCATTGTTACTTTAAGCATTGTTCTTCGCTCAGGGTCAAGAGTTGTTTCCCAAAGTTGTTCGGGGTTCATCTCACCAAGACCTTTATAACGCTGAACATCAACATTACCGCCGAGTTCTTCAATAAATTTATCTCTTTCCTCATCGGTAAAAGCATCATAATACTTTTTACCCTTAGCAACGCGGTAAAGCGGCGGTTGCGCTAAGTATATATGACCTGTTTCAATTAGTTCAGGCATATAACGGAAGAAGAAAGTGAGTAAAAGTGTTCTGATATGGCTTCCGTCAACATCGGCATCGGCCATAATAACAATTTTATCATAACGAAGTTTATTTATATCAAAGTTTTCTGCAATGCCTGTACCAAGAGCAACGATAACAGGTGTTAGTTTATCATTTCCGTAAACCTTGTCTACCCTTGCCTTTTCAACGTTAAGCATTTTACCCCACAAAGGAAGAATTGCCTGGTATGTACTGTTTCTACCCTCAACAGCACTACCACCCGCACTATCTCCCTCAACGATGAATATTTCGGTCTTTGTCGGGTCATCAGAAATACAGTCTTTAAGTTTTTCAGGCATTCTTGCTTTGCCGCCGATACCTGCTTTATTTCTTGATGCATCTCTTGCCTTTTGAGCAGCTTCACGCGCATTGGATGCCGCAATAGCCTTATCTATAATGATTTTACCGTCATTTGGATGCTCTTCAAGGAAGTGATAAAGTTGGTCATTAACAAGTTCACGCACAAGTTGACCAATAGAGGTATTACCAAGTTTTGCTTTTGTTTGGCTTTCAAACTGTGCATCTGCAAGTTTTACCGAAACAACGGCAACAAGACCCTCTAAAATATCATCTGCCTTTAAATTGTCCGAAGAATCTTTAATCTTCTTAAAGTCGTGAGCATATTTATTAAGAACTCTTGTTACTGTTTGGCGGAATGCCTGCTCGTGAGTACCACCGTCAATAGTATGAAGTGTATTAGCAAAAGAGAGAATTTTATTATCATAAGCGGTTGACCATAAAAGTGCTATTTCTGCAGTGCTGTCACCCTTTGATGCCGAAAGATAAATTACTTCACTTGTAATGCTCTCTTTCTTTGTACCTGCAAGTAAATACTCAACATATTCTTTAATACCGCCCTTATAGCAAAGGTCATCCTGCTTGTCCTTTGTAAAAGAGTCACTTCTTTTATCGGTTAATATAATTCTAATACCACCGTTTAAGAATGCCTGTTCACGAAGACGGGCAAGAAGAATATCGTAATCATAGGTTGTAGTATCTGTAAAAATAGTCGGGTCAGGCTTAAAGGTAACCTTTGTTCCTGTTTCGGTTGTGGTACCAATTACCTCAAGGTCACTTACAATATTACCTTTTTCATAACGCTGTTTATAAATATTTGTGCCATCCTTAACTTCTACCTCTAACCAAGAAGATAATGCGTTAACAACAGAAGCACCAACACCGTGCAAACCGCCCGATACTTTATATCCGCTTCCGCCGAATTTACCGCCCGCGTGAAGAATTGTAAAAACAACCGTAACGGTAGGAATTCCTTTTTGCGGATTTATACCAACAGGTATACCACGTCCGTTATCGGTTACTTCAATTACTCCATCATCAAGAATATTAACGGTTATTTTATCACAGTAACCGGCTAACGCTTCATCAATCGAGTTATCCACTATTTCGTATACAAGATGGTGTAATCCTCGCTCTCCTGTTGAACCGATATACATTCCGGGGCGTTTTCTAACCGCCTCAAGTCCCTCTAAGACCTGTATGGAATTTTCGTCATAACTTTCGGTAACAGGGGTGTTGATTTCGTTACTCATTTTTTCTCTCCTTTATTTATTTAAAGAATTTGTTCGTTTTAATAATGTGCTTGAAGAAATTTGCGAAATATATATTCTTTGAGCCTTTTTTTCTTCACAAACAATAAAAGATTTTGGCAATTCGTAAGAAACAGTTGTTACCTGTTTCTTTTTTTCTGCCCTGTTTAGAAAATCTCTTGTTCTTTTTGAAACAGTGCTACTTTCAAGGTCAAAAATTCCTATTATATCCTTTTCATTTACAACTGTTTCCTGTCCCAAATGAATATACATTATTCTATAATTTCTCCATTTTTGAGTTTTATAATTTTTCCTTTTTCAAGGTTTTTTATATTAGAGGGGTCACAACACGTTATAAAAACCTGTTTTCCTTTAATATGATTAAGAATATAGTTCTGGCGAGAGGGGTCTAATTCACTCATAATATCATCAAGCAAACAAACAGGATATTCGCCCGAAATTTTGTTTATAACCTCTGCTTCTGAAAGTTTTAGAGCTATTGCAATACTTCTTTTCTGTCCTTGTGAAGAAAACTGCCTAGCCGATAAAGAATTTATTTTAAATTCAATATCATCTCTATGAGGCCCAACACTTGTTGTACCGGTGTTTTTATCTTCATTTCGGCTTCTTTGTAAACTTTCCTTTAAATTATCTTTAAAACTACAAATATATTCGGCTTCAATTTTCTCCTTGCCGCCCGAAATTTCGTTATATATAGAAGGTAAAAATTCCTTTAATCTTTCTAAAAATCTTTTTCTATATAAAACTATTTTTTCGCCGCTTTTTGCAATTTCTTCTTCAAAGGAATCAAGTAAAAGAGAAATTGAAGCATCATATTTATATTCCTTAATTATATTGTTTCGCTGAATAACAGCCCTTGTATATTCTCTTAAAATACCAATATAGTTAGGATATAACTGTCCTATTGCAGTATCAATAAATTTTCTTCTTATATCGGGTCCTCTTTCAACAATAGAAAGGTCATTCGGTGAAAAAATAATTGCTTTGAAATTTCCTGCAACTGCCGAAACAGAAGATACTTTTTTTTCATTAAGAAAATATTCTTTTTTATCCTTAATTTCTATTGTAATATCTTTTTGAGTTTTTTCCCCGACAAATTTGAGATTTATTGAACCTTTTTCTTCTCCTATTTTTAAGAGTGCCGAATCTTTACTGCTTCTAAAACTTTTAGCGCCAGTAAAAAGCCATACTGCCTCTAAAATGTTTGTTTTACCCTGTGCGTTTTCTCCGCAAATTACATTCATCTGTAAATCGGGTTCAAAGGATATATTTTTTATATTTCTAAAATTCTTTAAAGAAATATTTTTAATAATCATTCTATCTCAAATCCAAATCCTTCAAAATCGGCTCTGTCTCCCTTATGAAGTTTTTTTCCTCTTTGCAAACAAACTTCGCCGTTAACCTTTACTTCGCCATTTTGAATTACCATTTTAGCATGGCCACCGCTATTAACTAAATTTGCAAGTTTCATAGCAGAATCAAGTCTTATAAAATCCTCTTTAATA
>JAZUMI010000076.1:0-6491 GCA_045603505.1 Acutalibacteraceae bacterium | reverse complement strand
ACTGTTATAAGGCAGGTTATTATCCCAAGCCTTAACGATAATACCGAGAATATCGAAAAATTAAATGCTCTTAAACGAGAATTTTCGTGCATAGAAAAAATAGAACTTTTACCATTCCGCAAGATTTGCGAAAGCAAATATGATAATCTAGATATTCCCTTCCCCTTTGCACATATCGAAACCCCAAGCAAAGAAAAAATGGAAGAGTTAAATAAATTAAAGGAGCAGTGAAAAACTGCTCCTTTTTATTTTAGATATTCATTTAAAAAATTTAGCACTTTCTTTTTATTGCCCGACCAAAGGGGTGCTATCAAATCTTTTTTTGCACCGTCACCCGTTATTCTATGAACGACTATATCTTTGGGTAAAACTTCAATACACGCCTTTAAAATCTTTGCATATTCTTCTAAGCTCAAGCACTCGAAATTCCCCGCAAGATATTCTTTTTCAAGGTCGGTGTTTTTAAGAATATGCAGGAGGTGGAACTTAACCCCGTTTGTTCCTGCCACTACCGCATATTTCGTTGTATTAACAGCATCGAAAATGTTTTCTTTCGGCAAGCCGATTATTATATGGGTTACCACTTCTATACCCGCCGCCTTTAACCGAGCCACCGCATCCTTGTAAACCTCGTTTTCATATCCCCTACGGATATATTTAACACTTTCTTCATTAGATGTTTGAAAACCGAGCTCAATACTAACGGGTTTTATTTTATTTATCTCGGCTAACAGTTCAACCGTTTCTTCACTTAAGCAGTCGGGTCGTGTTCCAACGGATAGCCCCACAATATAGTCGGGTTCTATTGCTTCATAGTAAAGTTTTTTAAGCCTTTCTATCGGCGCATAGGTGTTGGTAAAGGACTGAAAATATGCGATATACTTTCCGCTTTTATTCTTTTGCTCAACCCTTTTCTTTGCCCGTTCTAACTGTTCCTTTATATCATTTCCGCTCTCGGCAAATTCGCCGCCGCCAAGGGCAGAACAAAAGATACAACCGCGCGTGTCTATCTTCCCATCCCTGTTAGGGCAGGTGAAGCCACCATCAATCGAGAGCTTATAGACCTTGCTTCCGAACCTTTCCTTATAATAATCATTTGCGCCTTTATACACATTCTCACCACCCAACAAATTTATTTTACCGTTTATAGCGCATTTTTTCAAGTTAAACTGTTGAATAAAAATACAACTTTTGATATACTAATTAGCAGATATTAGCAAAAGGCGGTATTTTTTATGAAATCAATCAGAAGTATTTACAAAATTGGCTTAGGACCATCAAGCTCACACACTATGGGACCCGCCTTTGCCGCCGAAGAATTTTTAAAAATATACACCGAGGCCGATTATATTAAGGTAATTCTCTATGGCTCACTTGCAAAAACTGGCAAGGGACACGGAACAAATAGAGCAATTTCCGAAATTTTAGCCAACATTCCGCACGATATTATTTTTGATAGCGAAACACAAACGAGTTTTCATCCAAACACTTTGAAATTCATAGCCTTTAGGAACAAGACGGAGCTTGGCTCTAAAAGGTTTTACAGTATCGGTGGTGGTGAAATAACCTCGGATACTGAAAAACCTCAACTTGAAAAAGACATTTATAAGGAAACAAACTTTGCCGAAATTTCAGCGCTTTGCAAAACTCGAAACATTCGCCTTTGCGACTATGTTTTTGAGCGTGAGGATAAAGACTTCAAGACTTATTTACTTAAGGTTTGGAAAACCATGCAAAACGCTATTAACGAGGGTCTTTCTAAAAGCGGAACTCTGCCGGGCGGACTTTCGGTTGAACGAAAAGCGCAGTTTTTATATAACCAAAAGCATATTGACGAGAGCCCACAAACAAGGGAAAACCGCCTTGTTTGTTCCTATGCCTTTGCGGTTAGTGAGCAAAATGCCGACTGCGGTGTTATAGTAACCGCTCCCACCTGTGGCTCTTGCGGTGTTTTACCCGCAGTGCTTAAATATATGCAGGATAAAAATAGTTTCACAGATGATGATATCGTTCGCGCTCTCGCAGTTGCAGGACTTATAGGAAACATAGTTGCTACCAATGCTTCAATTAGCGGCGCCGAGTGTGGTTGCCAGGCCGAAATTGGTACTGCATGCAGTATGGCTGCCGCTGCGCTGTGCGAACTGTTTGAAATGGGTATAGACCAAATCGAATATGCCGCCGAAGTAGCACTTGAGCATCATTTGGGGCTGACTTGTGACCCCGTTTGCGGTCTTGTTCAAATCCCCTGTATCGAGCGAAACGCGGTTGCAGCTATGAGGGCAATAAACGCCTTAAGCCTTTCAAACTTCCTATTTGAAAGCCGAAAAGTTTCTTTTGATATAGTTGTTGAAACTATGTATCAAACAGGTAAAGACCTCTCCCACCTATATAGAGAAACAAGTGAGGGTGGCCTTGCAAAATTATATAAGGGATAACAAACAAGGCTTGACCGATTTGGTCAAGCCTTGTTTCACATCATTTTATATATCCAATAAACAACCCCGTAAATAATACTCGCAATAACACCATAAACTATTACAGGACCTGCAATTACAAACATTTTAGCACCAAGTCCTAAAACATAACCTTCGGTTTTAAACTCAATAGCGGGGGAAACGACCGCATTTGCAAAACCCGTTATAGGAACTAAAGTCCCAGCACCTGCACGTTTGGCAATTTTATCGAAAAGGCGGAGTCCTGTAAGCAGCGCCGCTATGAAAATAAGGGTTACGGGCACCGCCGCCTTGAGCTGTTTTTCCGAAAGTCCTAAATAAGTGTATAGCTCCAAAAAGAGTTGCCCGATAACGCAAATTATTCCGCCCACGCAGTATGCCCAGATAAAATCCTTGAGCTTTGGGGAGGGCGGCGAGAGTCTTTTGGTTAATCTATCATATTCCTTTTTGCTCATTTTCATATTATTTATCCCCTTTCGTTAATACTATTTTAAACAGTTATTCTTGGTTTATTCTTGCGGTGGCAAGAGTTGACATATTGATAATTTTGGTATATACTATTAATAATAATCTCTTATGAAAGGTGAATACTATGGCTGATAAAAAGTTTTTAGAATATAAAGGCAAACCGCTTGTTAGAAAAGGTAATGAAATCTATTACGGTGATATGACCGAGCCTTATATCATTCGTTTTGAAATTTTATCCTATGATACTGCGGGTGATATTGAAACCGCAAGTGAGGTTTCGGTGCAGCTTCTCAAAAGCAATACCGAGCTTAAGGAAAAGGATAGAATAGTTAAGAAAACTGTTAAAAGCACAATGTTTGATGCGCTTGATTTCGGCTTTACTTGGCTTGAAATGGCACTCAAAGAGGCAAAATAATTAAACAGTTTTTATATTATTAAAAATACTCTGGCTTTGCAAACGCGAAGTCAGTTTGTTTTTGTATATTATAGGCACTTTGAGGGAAGATTATTTTCTTGACACAAGGGCTTTTTAATAATATAATAAACATTATGTATGGCATTCCCCTAAAATATTTTTGAAGGTGGTTTTTGTTATGGCAAAAACAGTTAAATTAACTGATGACGGACTTAAAAAGTTACAGGAAGAACTCGAAAATTTAAAAACAGTGGGCAGAGCAGATATTGCTGAAAAAATCAAAGTGGCACGTGGCTACGGTGACCTTTCCGAAAACAGCGAATATGATGAAGCCAAAAATGAGCAGGCAAAGATTGAGGCTCGTATAATTGAAATCGAGAGTATGCTCAAGAATGTTGAAATAATCAGCGATGTTAAGGGTGCCGCTAAAACAGTTGTTGTTGGCGTTACCGTTAAGGTTTACGATGAAGAATACGATGAAGAAAGCGTATACCGTATAGTAGGCTCCACCGAGGCTGACCCAAGAGAGGGCAAAATCTCGGATGAATCTCCCGTTGGTAAGGCTCTTATGGGCAAGAAAACCGGTGATGAGGTTATCGTTGAGGCTCCCGGCGGAGAGTTCAAGTTAAAGATTGTAAAGATTTCAAAGTAAATTCCGAAAGGATTGGCAAATATGTCACAAAACAATACTAATACAAATGAAGTACAAGACTTAAACGAAATACTTCGTGTTCGCCGCGAAAAACTTTCGGCTTTGCAGGAAGCCGGAAACGACCCTTTTAAGATTACAAAGTTTGATTTTAATAACGATTCAAAAAATATTAAGAAAAACTTTGAGACTCTTGAGGGCCAAACCGTAAAAATCGCGGGTAGAATTATGGCACGCAGAATTATGGGTAAAGCAAGCTTTGTTGGTCTTAGCGATACAAGCGGTAAAATCCAGCTCTACGTTCGCCGCGATGATGTTGGTGAGGAAACCTACGCAGGTTTCAAAAAGTGGGATATCGGCGATATCATCGGTGTTGAAGGCTTTGTTTTCAAAACTCAAACAGGCGAGATTTCGGTTCACGCAACAAGTATCACACTTCTTGCAAAATCACTTCTCCCCTTGCCCGAAAAATTCCATGGTCTTACCAATAATGACCTTCGTTTCCGTCAACGCTATGTTGACCTTATCATGAACGAGAATGTTAAGCGCAACTTTGAAATTCGTTCGAAGTTTATCAAGTTTATGAGAAGATACCTTGATGATATGAACTATATCGAGGTTGAAACACCTGTACTTAATACTATTGTTGGCGGTGCGGCGGCTCGTCCGTTCGTTACCCACCACAATACTCTTAATATACCTATGTATATGAGAATCGCAACCGAGCTCCCATTGAAGCGCCTTATTGTCGGCGGTATGGATAGAGTTTATGAAATCGGTAGAATTTTCAGAAACGAGGGTATGGACCCCAAACACAACCCCGAATTCACAACGGTTGAATTATATCAGGCTTATGCCGATTTCCACGATATGATGGATATTGCCGAGGGTATTATCTCGGGAGCCGCAAAGGAAATCCACGGAACCTATGAGGTTGAATGGCTCGGCGATAAGATTGACCTAACACCCGGTTGGCGCAGACTTACTATGGTTGATGCCGTTAAGGAATATGCAGGAATCGATTTCGGTGCTATAACCGATGATGAGGAGGCTGTAAAAGCAGCTGAGGCTATCGGTGTTGAACTTGCCGAAACTGCTGATAGAACCTGGGGTAACGCTCTTTATGCTTGCTTCGACCAACGCGTTGAAGAGAAACTCGTTCAGCCTACATTCATTACAATGTATCCCGTTGAGGTTTCACCTTTAACCAAAGCTTCTCCTGAAGACCCAAGACTTACAGAGCGTTTTGAATTGTTCATTTGCCACAGTGAACTTGCAAATGCTTATTCCGAGCTTCACGACCCGATTGTTCAGCGCGAACGCTTTATGAAGCAGTTAGAGCTTCGTGAGCGCGGCGATGATGAGGCCGAGATGCTCGATGAAGATTTCCTCACCGCAATGGAATATGGTATGCCTCCAACAGGCGGTATGGGTATCGGTATTGATAGAGCAGTTATGCTCCTCACCAATTCCGATAGCATCCGTGAGGTAATCCTCTTCCCAACGATGAAACCTTTAGATTAATTTGAACAATAAAAGTTAAAAGCCATTTACACGGATTTCGTGTGAATGGCTTAATTTTTTCTTGCTATTTACGAACAAATTTTATATTTTACAAATGATACCCTTGATTATGCAAAATCGAAAAGGAAAGATATTCTGCTAATTTAAGTATTGAATAAACTCTTTTTTTATGATAAAATAATTAAAACAAAAAAAGAGGTTTACGTTATGAAAAAATATTTAATTCTATTATTAATTCTTGTTTTTCTTCTTTGCGGATGCAAAGGTGGCAAAAAAAATGATAACAATAATTCTTCTTCCGTAGGTTCTTCAAGCAACACTCATTCCGAGGTGCAAAGTGATGCTAACGGAACAGAAAGCAAAAATGATAATATTTCTTCACAGGAATCGGGTGTGGATAAAGGTTCTTCTGCTATTGGCAACTCTTCTGCTTCGCAAGAAAGCGATACTAACAGTAGCAGTGAAGAAAATTCCTCTTCTTCACAGAATAGTTCTTCGCAGAGTTCTACGAGCGGTACTAATTCATCGATGCAGAGTTCTTCCCCTGTTTCCAATTCGGTTTCACAAAATTCTTCAAGCAACACCTTGTCACAGAGTTCTTCATCCAGTACCGATAACTCTTCTTCAGCGAGTTCCTCAAGTACTGCTAACTCTTCTTCGAGTGCTGATAGCTCCTCTTCACAAAGTTCTTCAAGCAATTCAAGTTCATCCTCTAAAACCCCCTCGGGTAATAATAATGAAATATACATAGAATTCAGTGACCTCTGGGATGACTTAGTAAACGAAGAAGAAAACGATACATGGGATTAAAAGATAAAGAGAAGGTTCACTTCACACTATGTGAAGTGAACCCCAAAGTTTAGACAAAATTAAATATTAAATTGCAAGTGAATGAGTTCGGTATTGCACCGGGCTCATTCCTTTTAGTTTTAAGGATATACGTTCATTGTTGTAGTAATGAATATATTTCTTTAATGCATCA
>JAZUMI010000075.1:0-4439 GCA_045603505.1 Acutalibacteraceae bacterium | reverse complement strand
AGTTTCGAAGCAAAATAAAATCTAAAAATTTGTTTCATAGGCGTGACAGTTTTAAGTCCTGTCACACGGTCCTCTCTCAAGGGCGCCCGATTATAATACCATATCCATCCCTTTTTGTCAACACTTTTTTTAAAGTTTTTTTAAATTTTTTCACACAAAAATTTACATAACAATATATTGTGTCGAAAAAGGCAATACACACACAATTCTACCCTAGCATTTGCCTTAATTTTGAAAGAATTTTCTTCTCACTTCTTGAGACTTGCACCTGAGTCATAGAAAGCAGTTTCGCTGTTTTACTTTGAGTAAGATAATCGAAGTATCGGTATTTTATTATTTTTTGCTCTGTTTCAGTAAGTTTGGATAGTACACCCTCAAGCGTTAACCTATCATTTAACTGTTCTTCAGAACTTTCAACAGGCAGGTCAATTTCACTAATGCCATCTTCGCCCTCGTAGGTTAGTGATACCGTTGACTGTGATGCACACATTGCCTCTGCTACATCTTCCGCAGTTACCCCTAGTGCTTCCGCTATCTGTGCAACTGTGGGTGGTGTGCCGAAGGACTGTTCAAGTTGCTGCTCCATCCTCATAATTTTTAAATACAGTTCTTTTACACTTCTTGAAACCTTTACGCTACCTCCATCTCTGAAAAGACGCCTTATCTCACCTAATATCACTGGCACCGCATAGGTTGAAAAACAAATTCCTCTATCACTATCAAAAGCATCGTACGCTTTAACAAGTCCCATACATCCCGCCTGATACAAATCCTCATACTCGATACCCTTTCCCGAAAAGCGTTTGCAAAGCGAGTGAACGAGGCCTAAGTTTTTCTCGATAAAGGAATTTCTTTCTTCCTTGGTATTAACCATTAACACTATACCGAGGACTTATTCTTTTACTCATGGTAACGCATGTACCCGAGCCCTCTTTTGAGCGCACCTTTACTTCATCCATAAAGGACTGCATAACCGCAAAGCCAAGTCCTGCACGCTCTCCGCCAACACTTGAATAAAGCGGTTCCATAGCCTTAGGTATATCCTTTATTCCACGCCCCCTATCTTTTATTTTTATTTTAATCATATTATTATCGGTTAGTTGGGCGTTTATGTAAATTTTACCTATTTTTTCTTCATAGGCATGAACTATGCAGTTGGTTATTGCTTCTGAAACTGCAGTCTTGATGTCACTGATTTCTTCAAGTGTTGGGTCAAGCTGTGAAGCAAAAGCGGAAATTGCCGCGCGTACAAAAGCCTCATTAGCCGATTTTGAGATAACAGTCATCTTAAATTCATTTGTAATCATTTTTTATTCTCCTTTTTCCAATCGGGCAAGTTTTTCCATACCCGCAAGTTTCATTACCTTATATATATAAGGCGAGAGATTTGTTATGTGCAAATCAGCACCACTCTTTTGCAAGTTTCGGTATCTACCCATAACAAGACCTATACCCGAACTATCCATAAAAGTTATATCCTTAAAATCAAGAATCAACAATGTTGGCATATTCAGTTCAATAGCGCTATCAATCTCCTCCCTCATTTCTTTGGCTGAATGATGGTCGAGTTCGCCCGAAAGTTGCGCTGTTACAACCTCGCCTGTAACATTTATTTTTACCGACATAAATGTTCTCCTTTCACAAAAAAATAAAGCCTGTATAAATAATACAGGCTTGTCCTTAAAATTAATGTCGAACAAAGGGATGAAAACATATTTATTTTTCTTTTATTATTTCTCGCAATGCCGAAGCGAGATACAAAGAACCAAAAACGACTATTATATCGGCATCGAATTTTACCGCCTTACTCAATGCTTCTTCAAAAGTTTTTGCGCTCTCACAAGGACAATAATGCTTTGCAATGCTACAAAGTTCATCTTCCCTGAGCGCTCGACCCACATTAGCACATTTTACTGCTATGCTATTATCACAAAGAGGTAAAAGTTTTTGGAGGACATATTTATAATCTTTATCCGCCATCATTCCGACTATCGCGCAGATGCTTTTATTTTGTGATAGCAAAAAGTCAGAAAGACGATTTGCCGCATCAGGATTATGGGCACCATCAATTATAATTTTCTTACCATTATAACTTAACATTTCAAGTCTTGCAGGGATAAAGGCATTTTTTATGCCTTCATATATTATATTATAAGGTATATCATAACCCGAATTTTCCACCGTCTCAATAGCGCAAAGAGCATTTTCAATTTGGTGCTCACCTATAAGGCTTGTTTGATATTCTCTTCCTTTATATATAAAGGCGTTACCAAGCAAGTCAATTTTTTGAATTTCAAGTTCGTTCAGATTTGGAATTATTGCATCTTTTTTATATGATTTAATAACTCCTATCGCTTCGGCCGACTGATTAGGCGAAGTAACAACCGACTCCCCCCTAATTATGCCGCACTTCTCAGATGCGATTTGTTCGATAGTATCCCCTAAAACTGCACAATGGTCCAAACCTATTTTAGTTATAACCGAGGCACATTTTTTCTCGAGCACATTCGTTGCATCAAATCTTCCGCCAAGACCTGTTTCGGCGATAACTATATCACATTTTTGCTGACTGAAATATTCAAATGCAATAGCGGTTATAAATTCGAACTCGGTGCAATCTATTTTTAAACTACGCACCTTTTTGCAAAGAGAGATAAGCTCTTCATCCGATATATGCTCGCCATTTATAGAGATGCGCTCGTTAAACCTCGTTATATAGGGAGAAGTGTAAAGCCCTGTTTTATATCCGGCCTTCTTAAAAATTTCGGCAAGATAGGTTGCAACCGAGCCCTTTCCGTTTGTACCCGCAATATGAATAGAATTAAAGTTATTTTGCGGGTTGCCGAGTTTTTCGCAAAGCGCGATTATTCTGTTGGTCCCTGCTTCATGTGAAAACATACCAAGCGAATGTATATATTCGAGAGTTTCGTTATAGTTCATATAATCACCAAGCACAATTATATAACAATTTTAATTTTTTTTCAATAAACACTTGACTTTAACGGTTTAATGTGTTAAACTGTTAAAGCAAATTAAAAAGCACAAATATTTGTGCAGAAGAAAAGAGTGTTATTTATGGCTTTAAAAATTATTATGTTAGTAGTTTTCTTTGCAATTATGATTGGGGTTGGACTCTATTGCAGAAAAAACTCAACCGATGTTAACTCATTTGTTTTAGGTGGCCGCTCGGTAGGACCTTGGCTCACCGCATTTGCTTATGGCACCTCTTACTTCTCGGCTGTTATATTTGTTGGCTATGCAGGTCAGTTTGGTTGGAAGTTCGGTGTTGCTTCAACCTGGATAGGAATAGGCAATGCCTTTTTAGGCTCTCTTCTCGCCTGGAAGGTTTTAGGTCGAAGAACAAGGCTTATGACTCAGCATTTAGAAACCGCAACTATGCCTGAATTTTTCGGCAAGAGGTTTTCAAGCCCTGCTTTAAAAATCGCGGCATCAATAATTGTGTTTATCTTCCTTATTCCCTACACCGCTTCCCTTTACAACGGTTTATCCCGACTTTTCTCAATGGCATTTCCCGGTATTGACTACTCGCTTTGTGTTATCGTTATGGCTATACTTACAGGCATTTATGTTATTGCAGGTGGATACATGGCAACCGCTATCAACGATTTTATTCAAGGAATTATAATGATAGTTGGCATTATAGCGGTTATCGCGGCGGTACTTTCGCAGAACGGTGGTTTTGCAAACGCTATGAGCGAGCTTGCAAAGATTGAAGCCGATGGTGCAGCCCCCGGTGCATTCAGTTCTTTTCTTGGCCCCGACCCGTTTAGTCTTTTATCGGTTGTAATTCTAACTTCACTCGGCACTTGGGGACTTCCGCAAATGGTGCAAAAGTTCTATGCAATAAAGAGTGAAAAGGATATTAAAAAGGGCACTATCATTTCAACCATTTTTGCAGTAATAGTTGCAGGAGGTTGTTACTTCCTCGGTGGTTTCGGCAGACTTTTCAGCGCCGATATTGAGGCACTTGGCGGCATCGAAAAAACAGGCTTTGACGCTATTATCCCGACAATGCTTGAAAAGTTACCTGATGCACTCATTGGTATTGTTATCGTGCTTGTGCTTTCGGCATCTATGTCTACCCTTTCTTCACTCGTTTTAACCTCGAGCTCAACCCTCACTCTAGACCTTATAAAAGGTCATATCGTTAAAAAGATGACCGACAAAAAGCAACTGCTTATTATTCGCATACTTATCTTTGTTTTCATCGCCATTTCGGCATACATAGCACTCAATAAAGATAAACTTGGTTACATTGCAGATATGATGGGTATCTCTTGGGGTGCTCTTGCGGGCGCATTCTTGGCTCCGTTCCTCTTCGGATTATACTGGAAGAGGGCGACCAAGCTATCCGTTTTCGCAAGCTTTGTCTTTGGCGCAGGAATTATGATACTCAACATGGTGGCAAGAAGTGCATT
>JAZUMI010000074.1:0-3261 GCA_045603505.1 Acutalibacteraceae bacterium | reverse complement strand
GAAATCCGGAGGGTTCGACAATGCCGACAGCGAATGGTCGCACGTAGCATGGGCAATGCTCATGCCGTGCGGGTCGCGAAAAGGCGGCATTGTCAAAGGATCTCTCAAAAACTGCGAACAAGAGATTTTTTCGGGCAAAGCTCTCAACAACACGTCTCACTACGTATCGGAATGACAAGTACGTGAAAACACCGGCATTGTCATCCCGACAGAGCAAAGCGACGAGGGATCTCAAAAACAACAGCAAACCTGTCATGCCGGAATGAAAATAAAGCATCTTTATAATACGAAACCATTTTCAACAATTCACAAATTCCTGTTGATAACCTGTTGAAAACGGTATAATAAATAAAATAAAAAAAGTGGCATTTAAATTTTGTTTTGAGGAATTAAAAAATAAGCCTTCAACCATATTAAAAGACCAAATTATTTTACCATTTTTTAATTAGAACTTTTCAAGTGAGTTTTGAACAGTTTTCAACACAGTTATCAATTAAAGTTTTCAAATGATAACATAACTTCATAATTGTTGATAAAGTAAATTAATGAATTGATTTTAAATATTTTGAATTGTTTATATCTTATGAATAACTTATCTTCTTCAACTAATAAACTAAAAAGCAAATTAACCGCAAGTTTTTTCTCTACAGTATCAACAGGAGTTATTGTTGTATTTTCTTTTTTTATATTTTAAAAAAGGAAATATATAATATAAAATCGGTTGAAATGGTGGAAACCGAAAACGGAAATGTGCAATGTGTTCGTTAATCGTTAAACGCTAATCGTTCTCATTCAGTTTATTTAACTCTCATTGGAGTTCCATTTTGTACGTTTTGTAGTTATCTTCGCGAATAATAATAAAACACAATGACAAAGATTATAACACTGGTATTGGCACTTACTATGGTGCTGCTCGATTTCATTGCCTACAGGCGTTTGAAAAATATCGGGGCGAGCAAGACAATAAGGTATTCATTCGGTGGAGTGATACTATTCTCTTATCTACTCATCCTTTTGGTTCCGCTCTTCATGTTTGCCTTTATTGGCCCCGAAAACAGCCATCAGATGATGAAATTCTCGATGGCAATACTCACGGCCTATCTTTTCTTTTCGGTAGCGAGAATGGCGCTCTATGCCTTCTGGTTGCCTACTAAAAGAAGCAGGTGGATGTGGACAGGTATCGGGGTATCATCGTTCATTTTGCTGTATTTTATGTACGGGGCGTTCGTCACCCGCACCAATTACCAGTTAAAAGAGGTCAAACTCTCGTTCAACAACCTCCCTGAGTCATTCGATGGCTATAAGGTAGCGTTTATATCCGATATCCATATAGGCTCGATGTGGAATGCCGAAAAAGAACTCAATAAGCTATCAAGTGTAATTTCATCTACAGGTGCCGACCTTGTACTATTCGGCGGTGATCTGGTGAACCTTCATCACTCTGAACTTACACCTCAGATACTTGACATCCTTTCACGGATAAAAGGCAAACAGGGGACTTTTGCTGTGTTGGGTAACCATGATACGGGAACTTATATAAAAGGCACTGAAAATGGTTTTTATGAGCAAAATACAGCCTCTTTAAACAATGAGTTGTCAAAGGTAGGTTGGGTACTTTTGCGTGACAGTACAGTATATATAAATAAAGGAAACGACTCCATTGCAATTACCGGTATCGATTACTCCGACAGGCTTTTGGGCTACAAGCACTCTTTCAGCGCGATAGATGGTTTTGACGTAAGCGGAATATATGAAAATGTACCCGATGATGTTTTCAATATAACAATTTCCCACTTGCCCCAGCTTTGGTATACCCTTTGCGACGGTGGTTACAGCGACCTCACCCTTTCCGGTCACATACACGCAATGCAGATGAAGATTGCCGGGTTCTCTCCCGCAGCGTTGTTGTTTGATGAATGGAGCGGGCTTTACGAACGCCCTAACGGTAAACTTTATATCAATGACGGAATAGGAAGTGTAGGCTTCTTTGCCCGCATAGGCGCCCGCCCCGAGGTTACCGTGATAGAGTTGAATAGTAAGTGATTTATATAATAGTAAAAGTGTGGCCATTGAAGTCACACTTTTACTATTCGGTTTATCCGTTCTTGAACAAGTGATTTATAATCTGATTTAAGTTTATCATCAAGAAATGAAGAATCTATAATATCACCCCATTTATGACTGCTTGAAACCATTTTATCAATAATTCTTTCCGAAATTTTTTCTGTTATTCCGCTATCGATCATAGCTTGTATAAATGATAAGCGGTCAAATCCTACTATATCATTATTTTCATCTGTTCCGTAACCTACAAGAGGCATTGCGAGTTCGTCATCATCGTTAATTCCTGTGAGCTTTACAGCCAACAGGTCATAAGCCGGAGACAAATGATAACCGTCACATCCTTTTTCAATAAGTGAAAAATTCTTGCAATGCATGTCTGAATTTCCTGTCAACCAGGAGAAAATTACAATTTCCCAGAAACGCTGTACATCAAGCATAGGAGCTGATGAATATTTCTTGATTGTTTCGGCAAGCTGTATATATGCTCCACGGTATTTATGTTCAGTAAGCCTGTTAGTAAGCTGGCACATGTCGAGCATCGAGTATTTTTCCCCTTTCTCGCCTCTATCCATCCTTTTGGTTATATATGCCAGTTCACCGTCATCCATCATTATAAGCCCATGAGGTGCGGTGGCAATGCTGGATGCCTCGGCAAGCTTCATTGTAAGGTCTTCAAGTTCAGGCATTGAATCATATACTGGACTTTGCGGCTTCAATATGTAGTTACCCCACAAACCTACAATTGTCAGTTTATCGGGTTCATTCTTACCACCTCTGTTTATATCCAATGATAGTTTGGGCTGTACACCGGTAACAGAAGTACTTTGTTCAAGTATATGTAATGCCAGTTCCTCAATATTGTCTCTTGTGTAAGGCAATAGCGGAGCTTTAGTAGTCCCGAACAGCTTCTTTGCGCATTTTGGATGATAAAAACCTTGCTCATCTTCAATTGGCTTGTAGCAGCAAAGACATCTTTTTACATTATTATCATTCATAATTCCGTACACTAATATTACCGATACAATCTTTACAACACATCAGTAACAGACTCATTCTGTCTCGTGGGTTAATTTTCCAGTTCTTGTCTACAATATCAAGCAACCAACCTTCGGGAATAAGACCGTCAAAAACAGGAAACATGAATTCCTTTACATATTCTTCATCCTGTAGTGGCATTGTGGGGCACAGAGGTTTTGC
>JAZUMI010000073.1:0-14202 GCA_045603505.1 Acutalibacteraceae bacterium | reverse complement strand
TTTTCACTTACAAATGCCGAAGCATTTGCATAATCAGAATTTGCAAAAGTGAATTCTAAATCATCATAATATGGAATTGAATTACCGTTTGAATTCCAACCGCTAACTGCAAAGAAGGGATTTTCGCCTGTGAATATAGCAGTATCGGTACCAAAGGTATCTCCGTATAAAATCTCGAAGGATGAACTTTCTTCATATATGCCATTTTCATCAGTAAAAGCAAAACGAACTCTATCACTTAAATATTCAACTGTGAAATACTGCCAATCAGCGAGACAATTTTGTTCAACCAGCATATTTTTCGCATAGTTTGCATTTGCATATTGTGTTCCTATACCGTCAACATAATTAAATGCGCGTACTGCACGACCGTATGCACCGTATCCGTTAGCAGAAACAGCACTGAAAAGTATACCGGCATAGTTGTTGCTATCGGTATATTCTAAAATTATCGCCTGATTGTAGTTACCAGCCTTTTGGTAAACCTTACCGCTGACAGCAACTAAATCTTTGGCATTTTCAAGAATACTGTCTTTAAGCTTATAAATAGTAACGTTGCGCTGGAAAGCGGTGGTTGAGGTTCCACCCGAAACACCATCCGCATTGAGAACATTTGCACTTGAATTTATAGAACTTGAAAGAGGATTAGAAACAATTCCGCCGGCAGCATCAGTAAAGGTGCTTCCCCCGGTAGTTCCTCCTTCAAAATTAAGAACTTCCCAATTATCAAAGCCACCCTCGAAGTCTTCAAATAAAAGGCCGTTTCTAACCTCAATATTAACAAATTCAGAATTAAGAGTTGTAAGCAAAGCATATTCTTTGCTCACAAGTGCTTTTGCAGCTTCTGAAAGTTCGTTATATGCACCGAGAGCCGCCTTAACGATATCCCTGTCGCTCAATTTTAAGGTTTCCTTTGTAAGTGAAAGTGCCTCTTTATGAGCTGATTTAAATTCATCTACATAATCACTTGCAGACTTCTCAAATTCAATAGCAAAATAGTCATAGTATGTAGGAAGTTTTACACTTGAAGTAGACGCCAAACCAACCTTAAATCCTTCACTGTATGCATTATTTCCACTTGTTTCAAATGTCATTCTACATGCAACAGTATAACTGTTACCCGATTCATCGAACACTAAGGCAGATAATTTCAAACTATCATTTGCGATGTTAGAATAATCATAAGAAATCTTAATTGTTATCCAATCGTTTGCATTTAGGCTAGTATTCTTACGTGTGTTCTTTCCGTCCGCATCTACGATACTATAATTACAACTGTTACTTGTTGCACCATTATCATCAAAAAACAAAGACCATTGAAGTGTTATATGCCCGTTGTTAGCATCAGACTCGTTTTTATTGTTATAGTACTCTCCCAATTGTAAAACTGCACTCTTATACGGATTTATTTGAAGAGCATATATGCCAGGCGCAGCATCAGCGTTGGTTAAAGAACCGGTTGTACTAGTATCAACCTTCATTTTTGTTGTAACGCTTGTAATACGCTTATTAGTTGTAAAATATTCCGATTTTAAGGTTGTAATCATTGATGCTCTTGTTGTACTCAAAGCTGCCGAAATTGCAGTTTTTCCATCTTCAGTATTTGTTACTTTTGCAGGAGTGGATGCCGAAGGCGGCGCACTTGTTTTATAATTTCCTGCAACAGTTTCCCAAACAGCATCAAAATTTGCTTGACTTGCATAGTCAAACTCTGTGCTACTAAATTTTGATATACCATCGGTAGCAATAGCAGCAATCGGCATTACACTAATAAGCATAATAACACTCAAAATGATTGCCAAAGCGCGAGAAACATTTTTTCTTTGCATTTTTATCACTTCTCCTAAATAAACTTTTACACAATAATTATACAACAAGCCGATAAACTCAAACAATACTCTTTTTTTGATATTAGGCTCTTTTTTTGTCATATTTATACAAAAAAAGCGAAAAATCACCCTAAAATTAGTATTTGATAACAAAAAGCAAAAAAGAGGTTGGCATTTTGCCAACCTCTTTAGTTTTGTAATATGAATTATTTTCCGTAAACTTCAACGAGTTTCTCGAGGTGTTCACGACGAGCCTTTGCAGCTTCTGCTGCTTGCTCAAATAATTCTTCTGCACGCTCAGGGAATGAACGTGTGAGAGAAGCATAACGTGCTTCACCGAGAAGGAATTCCTTATAATCTCCAGTAGCAGGTTTGCTATCAAGTGTGAAGGGGTTCTTGCCTTCAGCCTTGAGTGCAGGATTATAACGGAACATATCCCAGTATCCGCAATCAACAGCCTTCTTCATTTCAGCCTGACAGTTAACCATACCACCCTTAATAGAGTGCATCTCACAAGGTGAGTAGCCGATAATAAGTGAAGGACCATTATATGCTTCAGCCTCTTTAATTGCCTTTAAGGTCTGATTCATATCAGCGCCCATAGCAATTTGAGCTACGTATACATAACCGTAAGACATTGCGATTTCAGCAAGGCTCTTCTTAGCGATTGCTTTACCTGCAGCAGCAAACTGAGCAACCTGACCGATGTTAGAAGCCTTAGAAGCCTGACCACCTGTGTTAGAGTAAACCTCGGTATCGAATACCATAATGTTTACATCGTTACCTGCAGCGAGAACGTGGTCAACACCGCCGAAGCCGATATCGTATGCCCAACCGTCACCACCGAAGATCCAAACGGACTTCTTAGAGAGGTATTCTTTCTTAGCAAGAACAGCGGGAGCTGTGGGACAACCCTGTGCAGCAGCCTTTTCAAGCTCAACAACGAGTGCCTCAGTAGCAGCGGTATTCTTAGCACCATCCTCAGCAGTTGCGAGGTAATTTTCAGCAGCAGCCTTGAATTCAGCCGAAGCCTTATCAGACTCAGCCATTTCCTGGATTTGAGCAATAAGACCGTCACGAACAGCCTTTTGACCAAGGAACATACCGTAACCGTGTTCAGCATTATCCTCGAAGAGTGAGTTAGCCCAAGCCGGACCCTGACCCTTTGCATTTACAGTGTAAGGTGATGTTGCAGCAGGACCGCCCCAAATTGAAGAACAACCTGTTGCGTTCGAGATATACATTCTATCACCGAAGAGCTGTGTGATAAGACGAGCATAAGCAGTTTCAGCACAGCCTGCGCAAGAGCCCGAGAACTCGAGTAAAGGCTTCTTGAACTGTGAAGTGATGAGGTTAGCATCAGTAGCAACGTCAGCCTTCTCGGTAACGTTAGCAACACAGTAATCAAATACATCCTGCTCAGCAAGTTGAGATTCCTGTGGAACCATCTTGATAGAGTTTGTGGGACATACGCCAACACAAACGCCGCATCCCATACAGTCAAGCGGAGAAACGGTCATTACATAGGTGTAACCCTTATTAGCAACGAACTTCTCCTTAGTTGCAAACTTGGTGTTTGCGGGAGCGTTTGCTTTCTCTTCTTCAGAGAGAGCGAAAGGACGAATGGTAGCATGAGGACAAACAAATGCGCACTTGTTACAGCCAACGCAGGTCTCGTTATTCCACTCAGGTACCATAACAGCAACGCCGCGCTTCTCGAATGCAGATGCGCCGTGCTCGAATGAACCGTCAGCATGATCCATAAATGCTGATACGGGGAGAGAGTCACCATCCATAAGACCAACAGGCTTCATGATGTTGTCAACCATCTTAACGAGCTTTTCAGCACCAACAGATGCGGTAGCTTCGTTAGCATCAACAGCATCAGCCCAAGAAGCAGGAACTTCAACCTTGTTGTAAGCACCGAAGCCTGCATCGATAGCCTTGTGGTTCATATCAACGATATCTTGACCCTTCTTTAAGAACTTGAGGGCAGCATTCTTCATATAGCCGATTGCTTCATCCTTAGGAAGAACATTAGCAAGTGCGAAGAAGGAAGCCTGGAGAATTGTGTTAGTTCTCTTACCAAGTCCGATTTCAGCAGCAAGGTCGATAGCGTTAACAGTATAAAGCTGAATGTTATTCTTAGCGATATAACGCTTAGCTTCAGCGGGCATATGCTTATCAAGTTCTTCAGGAGTCCACTGACAGTTGATAAGGAATACACCGCCCGGCTTAACATCGTTAACCATCTTGAAGCCCTTAATTACATAAGAGGGGTTGTGACAAGCAACGAAGTCTGCCTTATTGATATAGTATGGGCTCTTAATGGGCTTATCGCCGAAACGAAGGTGCGATATAGTGATACCGCCTGTCTTCTTAGAGTCATACTGGAAGTAAGCTTGAACATATTTATCAGTGTGGTCACCAATAATCTTAATAGAGTCTTTGTTAGCACCAACAGTACCGTCACCACCGAGACCCCAGAACTTACACTCAATTGTACCTTCAGCAGCTGTGTTAGGAGCAGCCTCTTCTTCGAGAGAAAGACCTGTAACGTCATCAACGATACCCATTGTGAACTGTGCCTTAGGCTCATCCTTAGCAAGTTCCTTATAAACAGCGAAGATGCTTGAAGGAGGAGTGTCCTTAGAACCAAGACCGTAACGGCCGCCGATTACCTTATCAATCTTTCTGCCTGTTGCAGCAAGAGCAGTAAGAACATCCAAATTGAGAGGCGCACAGAGAGAACCGGGCTCCTTAGTACTATCAAGAACAGCAATCTTCTTAACAGTTGCAGGAATAGCCTCACCGAATTTTTCAGCAGAGAAAGGTCTGTAAAGGCGAACCTTGATAAGACCAACCTTTTCGCCTGCAGCGGTTAAATAATCGATAACTTCTTCAGCAACGTCACAAACCGAGCCCATAGCGATAATTACACGCTCTGCATCGGGTGCGCCATAGTAGTTAAAGAGTTTATAATCAGTACCGAGTTTTGCATTAACCTTGTCCATATATTCTTCAACAATACCGGGAACTGCATCATAGTACTTGTTGCAAGCCTCTCTGTGCTGGAAGAATATATCGCCGTTCTCGTGAGAACCGCGCATTACGGGACGCTCAGGATTTAAAGCACGCTTACGGAATGCCTCAACAGCATCCATATCGCACATTTCCTTAAGGTCATCAAAATCCCAGATTTGAATTTTCTGAATTTCGTGTGAAGTACGGAAACCGTCAAAGAAGTTGAGGAAAGGAACACGACTCTTAATAGATGCTAGGTGAGCAACAGCACCGAGGTCCATAACTTCCTGAGTATTGGTTTCAGCAAGCATAGCGAAACCTGTTTGACGGCAAGCGTAAACGTCTGAGTGGTCACCAAAAATGTTAAGAGCGTGAGAAGCAACGCAACGTGCTGATACGTGGAACACGCAAGGAAGCAACTCACCAGCAATCTTATACATATTAGGTATCATAAGTAATAGACCCTGAGAAGCTGTGTAGGTTGTGGTTAAAGCACCTGCTGCGAGTGAACCGTGAACGGTACCTGCTGCACCTGCTTCTGACTGCATTTCGGAAACCTTAACTGTTGTTCCAAAAATGTTTTTTAAGCCCTGAGCTGACCACTGATCAACATAGTCTGCCATTGGGCTAGACGGTGTGATAGGATAAATACCTGCTACTTCGGTAAACGCATAAGAAACGTGTGCCGCAGCGTTATTACCGTCCATCGTTTTGAATTTTCTGGCCATTGAAAATTCTCCTCCTGTAATAATATTTTTGAGTTTTACTTTCGTTTTTTTGTAAGCAAACTCATACAAATACAATAATAACACTTTTTTGTTAAAAAGTAAACAAAAAATATTATTTTTTTCAAAAAAATACAATTTATACTTAAAATCATAAAAAAACACCTTGATTTGCTAAAAAATCAAGGTGTTTTGCTATTTCATGTTACGCTGTCACTGAATACAACCGCAACCTCACTTGTTGTATTGCTGCTTTTGAGTGCTCAATACCCTATTTCAACATTATTAAAACAAAGTATCGGTAGCCTTGTTGTGTAATCGTAGGGTACAAAACCACTTTCGGTTAATTTAGTGCAACCAACTACTGCAGGTAAAGTAATTTCTTTTTCAAATTCAAGGATAATTCGATTATCCCCTGTACATTCGTAGTCTACTATTCCCTGTTTCCCATTTTCATCCTTAACCTCAAAAGGAAGCGATAAAGAATAAAAATCAGTTGCTATAGCATCATAAACATTATTAAAGTAGAGTGCAACTTTTTTCTTATCTATCAAAACTGCTTTTTCAATATCAGGAGCTTCACATGGGTTATTTCCGCCATAAATATGTTTTAGTGCAATATTAGCACATCTTTCAGCAATTACCATATTTGAATAAGGTTGGTTATGAATTGTATCACAAAGCTGCAAATCAATACTCGGTACAATATATACCTTTTCGATTTCTTTAGCCGCTTTTCTTTGAGCCTCACGAACAATAGCCCAATTTTCTCCTGCAGCATTTATGTTAGCAATATTGCTTAAATAAGTTTGTTTGTTTAACTGCACAGTGATTATTGGCACTTCAAACCCTAATTCTTTTCTAATTTCGCCGCAGATATATTTAAAACGTTCAAAATATGTACCACAGAGGTTTTCATTACAATCGCTACAACCTTGATACCAAAGTATACCCTTAATTTTGCCACCTGCAGCTCTTACTATTTCCATCATATCATCAAAAAGTTTGCCATCTTCCCTTTTATCAAAAACGGACAACGGCACCCCACCGATAGCAGAGGGTAAAAGTCCTATTGGATAACCCACCTTAGAATTAACAAGTTTTGCAAACTGTAACCACGGCGTATGATATCCAACAAACTTTCTATCTTTAAAGCAGTTGTATTTTGAGCCAGTACAATCAGAAAGTGGATGACTTGCGATATCCCATTTACCATTCAAACGGAACATATGCACCTGCATTGAAACCGGGTCACTAATTCCGCGTTTAGTATGTCCTTCAGCGTTACTTTGACCGGCAATGAGATAAATATCACCAACACCAATGTGCGAAATTATATCCCCTGTTCGCTCATCCCTAATTGCAGAACGAAGAAAAGTTCTTATTGTATAGAGTCCGCCTATGGGGGCATCTAAGGTAGCACACCAATCGTTACCATTAATTTCCGCAACAACAGGTGGTATCACAAGGCTACTGCTATTCTCATCAATAAGATGAACAACAACGCGAGCATTTGCCTCGCGAATTTCTTCGCACATAAAAACCGTTCCTCTAAGAGTAATTTGTGCAAAGCCGTTTTGGTGTTGAAAAATCTGATAATTTTCTGCGCCGCTATTAATTTTCAAATTAAATATTTCAGCCATTTTAACACTACCTTATTTTATCATTTCATTAAACTCGGATTCATCGATTATCTGAACTCCGAGTGCCGCCGCTTTATCTAACTTACTTCCCGCTTCCTCACCTGCTAAAAGAAAGTTAGTTTTCTTCGAAACCGATGAAGAAACCTTACCGCCGAAGCTTTCAATAATATCAGCGGCTTCCTTTCTTGAATAGGTTGGCAAGGTACCTGTCAGTACAAAGGTTTTACCCTGAAAACGAGTATCAGAAATCTCTTTTAAAGAATTCATATTAAGACCTAAAATACGAAGTCTTTCAATCATATTTTTGCTTTCAGTAAGGGAGAAAAATTCCACAGCCGATTTTGCCAAAACACCGCCAAATCCTTCTATTGCCTCAAAATCTTCGGCAGTTGCTTGTAATACTGCATCCATATTGCCAAAATGCTCAGAAATAAGTTTTGCAGCTTTGCTCCCTATATGACGAATTCCGAGTGCAAAGATTAATTTTGAAAGGTCGTTACCCTTTGATTTTTCAATGGCATTAATAAGGTTTTCTGCCGACTTTTCGCCCATTCGTTCAAGTGAAGAAATATCCTCTGCCTTAATCGTATAAATATCATCAATTTTGTTTATAATATTCGAATTTACAAGTTGCTCAAGTACTGCAGGACCCATACCCTCTATATCCATAGCATCGCGAGAAGTAAAGTGAATTAAATGCCTTAAAACCTGAGCTGGACAATCGGCATTGGTGCAACGGATAACCGCTTCTCCCTCTTCACGTGAAACAGGAGAATTACAGGATGGGCAAACGATAGGCATTTTAAAAACATCTGCACCTGAATGTTTGCTTACACATAATACTTCAGGAATAATATCTCCCGCTTTTCGAACAACAATGGTATCACCAATTGCAATGCCTTTAGAAGTAATAAAATCTTCATTGTGAAGCGTTGCTCTTGAAACCGTTGTTCCTGCAAGTTGTATCGGGTCAAATTCTGCAGTTGGCGTTAGCGCGCCCGTTCTGCCCACCGCAATTTCTATACTTTTAAGAACTGTTTCTTTTTCCTCTGGTGGATACTTATAGGCTGCTGCCCATTTAGGATATTTTGCAGTGCTTCCGAGTTTGGTTCGGTAAGAAAGGTTATCAACCTTAATTACAGCGCCATCAATATCGTAAGAAAATTCACCTCTGCTATTGCCTATTCTTTCGATTTCTTCAATAGCCTCTTCAATAGTTTCACAAGCCTTGTATGAGGGTAATGTCTTAAAGCCTAAAGAAGTTAAAAAGTCAAGAGATTCTATATGAGTAGAGAATTCTTTATCTGTAATACTTTGGATATTAAACACAAAAATATCAAGTTCTC
The DNA here is from genome assembly GCA_045603505.1 of Acutalibacteraceae bacterium. Lineage (GTDB taxonomy): Bacteria > Bacillota > Clostridia > Oscillospirales > Acutalibacteraceae > UBA737. Next base: position 5,635 of record JAZUMI010000073.1, on the reverse strand, counting down.
GCTCCGCAGTGATTTTGGAGTTTTTTTGTCGGAGTGAACCTGCAGCCGCATTTCTCGGATTCTTAGCGGGTGCTTCCCCGTTTAGTTCTTGCCTCTCAACTAGTTTTAAGAAACTATCGCGAGGCATATAAACCTCTCCACGCACCTCAAGTTGACCTTTAAAATCGATAACCTTTGGTATACTCTTTATTGTAAGAAGATTTGCCGTTACATCTTCTCCCACAAGTCCATCACCACGAGTAGAGCCACGGTGAAAAAGTCCACCGCTGTATTCGAGTGAAACCGAAAGCCCATCAATTTTAGGCTCAAGTGAAAATTTAGTTATGTTAGTATCAATTTTATCGGCAAATGCACGAAGTTCATCAAAACTAAAAACATCCTGTAAACTTTCCATCTTTACTGCATGCGGAACCGGTGTGAAAAGTTTTAGCGCCGCACCTCCAACAAGTTGTGTGGGTGAATCATCACGCTTTAATTCAGGAAATTCATTTTCAAGATTTTCAAGTTCGCGAAGCAAAGCATCATACTCGAAATCTTCAATTTCAGGAGAATCTTCGATATAATACTTCCTATTATGATACCTTAAAAGTTCGCTTAGTTCCCAAATTTTTTGCTCTGCGGTTAAAGCATCCATTCTATTTCACTCCTAATACGCTCCGTAATCGTTTATTATTCCTGCGGTATCGGCCCCTGCTTCTTCAACAACCTCGGTAAAGGAATCGGGGGTTGCACCTACTATAACAGTCTGTGCCGCAATTGTAGTTGTTTTAACAGAAAAGTTCTCCTTGCAGTTCGCAACAACAAGCGAGCCTTTCGTTTCAATATTAATTATTATTTTGTGCAGAACCTGATTTATCCCTGCACTTACAAATTCGTGCTCAAAATCAACAACACTTGTTGAAGTTAATTGAAGATTAAACTCAATTTCAGGACCCAATCCCGAAACAAACTCGTTTCCCAAAAAAGTACCTACAGGTATTCTTATTTTGTAAAGTTCCCTATTTGCAACAAGTTCGGAAATCTTATTAGACAAAAGGCTTTTAAGTAGATTTATGCTTAAAATATCTATTTGCAGTCCCGTTATGTAGCCTGAATTATCGTAACTAAGATTTACAATGTCTCCATACTTTGTGTTATTATCTTTAAGAACAGATACTGTAGCATCATTAGAACAATCAAGCAAAAGTGTTTCTGCCTGACTAATAGCATATTTGATAATTACAGGTTGCATCTTAACATAAACAACCGAAAAAAGTATACAAATTGAGAGAAATAAACACAAAAGCACAATTATGCGTTTTTTAAAAGACGACCTTTTTCGCAATAAAAACCACCTCTTTTCACACTACATTGTACGAAAAAAGGGCAAAAAAGGTTAATAATATGATATCATACTATTATCTTTTTTACAAGTTAATATGAGAGAAAATATTTATTTTTAATTGCATACAACGATTATATCAAAATTGCTTCTGTTGACAAACATAAAAGTCGTTTGTATAATGAAATTAAATTCATAAAATGGGGGTTGCTTATGGGTAAAATTACTATTGAATATGAAAAACATTACGAAAGTTTCTTTGGTAGATACTGGGGTCTTATAATCTTCCCCCTTATACCGTTTTGGATTCTTGGTAGGGATGACGGAATGGCAGGATATCTCGATATTGATGGTGTTACATACAAATTAAAATACAATAAGAAAAAACACCCACAGGTAATAAACATTCCCAATGGTGTGCACGAAATAATTTACCGCAAGAAAAGTAAATTAGCCATTGCATTTAATTCGTGGACACGCAGCTCTAACGATGGTTTCGATAGATTTTTAGATAATATGGGCGCATTTGATGATTACAAACTTGACGGTTGTTATTTGAATTTCGGCCCTGATACACATATGAAACTAAGAGCCGAAGGCGGCGTTTTACGCAAATGTACTGTAGTCGATGTTACAGGGGTTCCTGAAACCCCACCAAGTGAACGAACAACTCCTCCAGCACCTCAAAGGAAAAAGAAAATGAATTTTGGTTGTCTTCTAACGATACTAGCCCTCGTAGGTTTAATGGCACTTGGAGCTGCTGTTTCAAAGAATAGTGAAAAAGCACTTTCTTTAATAACCGGAAACGGCGGAAGCAATAAACCGATTTCTCAAAATTCACTTTCAGGACAAGCCAATCAACAAAACGGCTCCGAGTTTGAACCTTCCGGTGGCAAAATAATGATTGTGCGAGCAAATGGTGGACTTAATCTACGCGAAGAACCATCTACCGAAAGCAATTCATTAGGTATAATACCTGATGGAACAAAGTTAAATGTTAAAGATATAGAAAACAGCTGGGCGCTTACTGATTATAACGGTAAAAGCGGTTGGTGTTCTGCAGATTTTCTCATTGAGTTTGTTGAAGAAGAACAAAACAAAATTATGTTTGTAAAAGCAAACGGAGGTTTGCACCTGCGTGAAAATCCAACTAAGGAAAGTAAATCATTAGTACTCATTCCAGAGGGAACACAAATCATTGTGAAGAAATTTGAGGATAATTGGGCGCTTACTGAATATAACGGTAAAACCGGTTGGTGTTCTGCCGATTATCTTGTAGAAAATGAGCAAGACTTACAAAACGAAAATTTTTACACCGAAGAGCAAATTAATAAAGCACGAGAAGATGCCCTACAGATAATCAATTCTTACTTTGGAAAGAAGACAAATGGAGCTAGAACAGACATCACGGTTGATAACATAATTCCTTTCTTCGAAACTGCACAACAATATAATAACTATTGGGCAAATTTCGGAGGACAATTCAAAGATTTATCCGAAATAAATGAAAAGACAGTCGGCGCTATGTATTTTGTAAATGACGCAGATTGTAATAGCGTAGAGGAGTTGTGTGACAGGTATTTCTCATTATTTTCTGATGAAAAAGCAAAGTCCTGTTTAGAGGGTAAAACATTCTTGCTTGATGAAAAACTTGCAATATCATCGCACGGTTCAGGAGCAGCAGGTTTATATATTAGCCATACCTATGATGTTGTAAAGGTATCAGAAACACAAATTGATGTTAATGTAATCGTTAAAGAGTATGAAAACTATCCTTATACAAATACAACGGGCGAAATTGACCCAAATATAAAAATTGTTGAAAGAACCTTTAATTTCCCCTGTGTTCTTGAAGACGGCGCATGGGTATTTAGAGATATGTCTACAATATATTCATAATTTGTAAATAAAAAGCAACTCAAATTGAGTTGCTTTTTTCTTTTAAAACGCTACGATAAATCCACCGCGCTCTGCATAAAAACTATCAAGTCCTCTTGTTTTTAGAATAGAAACATTGGCGCTTTGCCACTTTTTATTTATCGCGTTGCTTAATTTTTTTACTGCTTCCTCATTATAACAATGGCTTATTACAACCTCTCCGCCTAAAAACTTCTTTTCAGCCATTTCATCAAGGATAATATTAATGGCTTTTTCCAAACCTCGTGATTTACCCTTCATAGCTATCGTTCCGATTTCACTTGCAACACCTATTCCCCACATACCGAGTTTTCTCGCAACAAAACCTGTAAGGCGACTCATTCTTCCATTTTTCACAAGATTATCAAAAGAACAAAGTGCAAATGCTGTTGAGGTTTTATCAACTGTTTTTTGAGCACAGTTTACTATGTTTTCAAAGCTCTCTTCATTTTTTATCATTTGGGCAATTAATTTAATGCACATAGCAGACTCGGGCCCCGTAGATAAAGAGTCAATAATTGCTATATTTTTATTGGGAGATTCAGACAGAACAATATCTCTTGCTGCTACCGCACTGTTATAACTTCCCGAAAGGTTTGATGAAATAGTTACAGCAATACAATTTTCGCTTTCTCTAAATTCTTTTGCCCAGGATTCAGGCGAAGGACAAGCAGATTGACCAATTGATGATGTTGCCTCCATCCTTGATATCATTTCTTTTACATCAAGATTTTCATCATCAATATATTCCCTGTTTCCTATTTTAAGTATAAAAGGCACTGTTTTAAAACAAACCTCTTTAACATTAATATCCGCACTTTTTAAATCGCACGAAGAATCTGCAACAATTTTCCATTCCATAAGGATACCACCTTTTTTATAAACTAAAAAAATTATATCCCAAAGACAAATATTTAATCAAGCTACTCCCATAAAGAAGAATTCCACTATAAAAACAACAAGCGGTAGAGAAGGTTTAACCTTCTCTACCGCCGATAGAATAACTATATTATCTGTTTAAAATAAGCTTTGTAAGCTCAACAGGCTCTACAATTTTGCCTTCCTTATAAACTCTCATATTGCCCGAAGCAATTTCATCGATAAGAATAACCTCATCATTGTTATAACCAAACTCAAACTTGATATCCCATAAATCAAGACCGATTGACTTGAGGTCATCAGCAACAATCTTTGTGATTTTAAGGGTTTGATCTTTCATGCTTTCAAACATAGCAGGAGTCATAACACCAAGAGCTGCTAAGCCTTCACCTGTTACGAGCGGATCGCATTTTTCATCATTCTTAAAGGTGCATTCAACATAGCCCCCTTCAAGAACAGTTCCATCTTCCATATATTCACCATATCTACGAATAAAGCTACCTGTTGCAACCAAACGGCAAATAACTTCAAGGCCATGGCCGAAAACAGTTGCAGGAAGAACTTCCATAGTTGCATCATCAATGTTTGCGGAAACATAGTGTGTTTTAATTCCTGCAGCCTTGAGCAATTCAAAATAATGAATTGAAGTTTCGAGATTTGCTTTACCAATACCCTCGATAGTTAAGCCAACAGCGTTTTCACCCGGATCAAAAACACCATCTTTACCGGTGCAATCATCCTTGAATTTGAGCATTACATTGCCATTATCAAGTGAATAAACATCCTTCGTTTTGCCTTCATACAGTTTTTTCATAACAAAAGCGCTCCTTAAAAAATTTATGTTTTTAAAAACAAGAATAATTTTATCATATTTTTTCGAATTTGTATACATTTTTTTGAAAATTTTTGAGATTTTATAAATTTTAACAAATCTCAGCTTTAACATCACAATTAAAATGGACATATTATGTAAAAAACAAGAGGAGAATAAATATGGAAAGAAACACTACAGAGCATCTTCATAATGAAAAAGATTTACAGTTTTATGAAGATTTTTTAAGAGAAGCAAAACAGACTCCAAATTTCGCTTGCAATATAGATAATAAAAAATACAAAGAAGGTCCTGAAAAAAAGCAAGTTTCCGCTTCAATGCATTCTTTTTTACAAGACCATATAGGTAAAACCGTTCGAGTTGAGTTTGTTGTTGGCAACACTAAAGAAATTAAAGTTGGCAAGCTTTTTAAAGTTGGAGAAGAATATATTGTTCTAAAGCCGCACCAAAGCAATAGAACTATTCTTTGTGATATTTCCTCAATAAAATTTATAACTATAACTCATAATTTTTAAACATAAAAAGCAAGAGAAAACTCTCTTGCTTTTTTATTGTTTTATTTCCGCTATTGTAACCCCGTTTTCGCCTTCCCCAAAAACACCTACTCTAAATCCTTTTATAAATTTAGCATTTCTGAGATATGAGTGAACAGCGCTTCTTAGGACTCCCGTTCCCTTTCCATGAAT
>JAZUMI010000072.1:0-32035 GCA_045603505.1 Acutalibacteraceae bacterium | reverse complement strand
GGTGCGGTAATTAAAACATATTTTGCAGAAAAAGAAGGTATTGACCCGAAGAAGATTGTTTCTGTTTCTGTTATGCCTTGTACTGCTAAAAAGTTTGAAATTGGTAGAGATGACCAATCTGCAGCAGGTGTTCCTGATGTTGATATCGCTATCACAACAAGAGAGCTTTCACGTATGATTATGCGTGCAGGTCTTAACTTCAACGCTCTTCCTGATGAAGAGTTTGATAATCCGCTTGGTGAAGATACCGGTGCAGCTGTTATCTTCGGTGCAACCGGTGGTGTTATGGAGGCTGCTCTCCGTACCGCTAACGATTGGCTCACAGGCAAGGATAACACCGATGTTGATTTCACTGCAGTTCGTGGAACAATGGGCTTAAAGCAAGCAACAGTTAATATTGCAGGTAGCGATATTAAGGTTGCAGTTGCTTCAGGTGCAGGTGCTGCAAAGGTTGTTATGGATAGAATGAAGAACGGCAATCCTGATGGATGGACCTTCGTTGAAATCATGGGATGCCCCGGCGGTTGTGTTAACGGCGGTGGTCAGCCTATTCAACCTCAATATGTTCGCGATACAGTTGATCTTAAGGCTGTTCGCGCAAAAGCACTTTATGACCAGGATGCTTCTATGGCTATCAGAAAGTCACACGAATCTCCTGTTGTTAAGAAGCTTTACAGCGAATGGTATGATGGTTTTGGCGGTCACAAGGCTCACCACGACCTCCATACAACTTATGTTGCTCGTAAAAAATACGATAAATAATTATTAACTATAACCCGACCGAAAACTCGGTCGGGTTATTAGGTTTCGACTTTCATTAACCATTATTGATATTAAAGGAAGCTTTATGAAAAATTTCGATATTTATCTTTTTGACCTTGATGGAACTTTAACCGACCCCGCCGAAGGAATTACTAATTCGGTAGCTTATGCACTTAATAAGTTTGGGATAACGGTTGAAAAAAGGGAAGAGCTATATAAATTTATTGGCCCTCCGCTTGTTAATTCTTTTATGGAATATTATGATTTTGATAAAGAAAAAGCGTTCAAAGCAGTAGAAATTTACCGTGAATATTTTAGAGATAGAGGGATATTTGAAAATAAATTATATAATGATATTCCTTTAGTTCTTAAAACACTCGGGCAAAACGGAAAAATTATCGTTTTAGCAACCTCAAAGCCTGAAGAATTTGCAATAAAAATATTAAAGCATTTCAGTTTGTTTGAATATTTTGATTTAGTTTGCGGCGCAACAATGGATGAAAAGCGTTCTGAAAAAAGCGATATAATCAAATATGCGCTCGAAAAACTCAAAGCTCCACAAGAAAAATGTGTAATGATAGGTGATAGATGCTATGATATACTCGGCGCAAAGGAAAATGGTATATCTTCCTTAGGCGTTACTTATGGTTATGGAAGTTTGGAAGAATTAAAAGATTCAGGTGCTGATTATATTATTGACAAACCAATAGAATTGATATAAAAAAAGATGGCCAAAGCCGTCTTTTTTTTATATAATATCTTTTATGATATAGAAATATTAAAAAATTATAATAATATAATTGCAAAAGTAGTAAAAAAGTGGTAAAATATTATGAATAATTGTTTGATTTGAGGTGATAAAATGAGTTTTAACAAATGGGTACTTGCAAATACCGATAGAGACCTTGCAAAGAACATCGCTGAAGAGTGTGATATTGACCCGATTGCTGCGCTCATTTTATCATCACGCGGTTACAGAGAACCTTTTGAAATAGAGCAACTTCTAAGTGATGAGCCTATTATTTCAAGTCCGCATAATCTTTTTGATATTGATGTTGCGGTAGAGTGCATAAAAAAAGCAGTTGAGGAAGATTTACTTATTGCTATATACGGCGATTATGATTGTGACGGTGTTTGTGCCACGGCATTGCTTTATAAATATTTTTCCGATAAAGGTGTTCGTGTTATTTATTATATTCCCGATAGGTTTACCGAAGGGTACGGCATGAACAAGGAGGCTATTGAAACCCTTTATGCAAAAGGTGTTGGCTTGATTATTACTGTTGATAACGGAATAGCTTCCATTGAAGAAATTGAGTTCGCAAACAGTCTTGGAATTAAAACCATTGTTACCGACCACCATTTACCTAAAGAAACACTTCCCGGTGCGGTTGCGGTTATTGACCCACATCGTGATACGTGTGCAGATTCTTTTAAAGATATTTGCGGCACAGTTGTTGCTTATAAGCTTATTTGTGCGCTTGAAAATAAAGAGTGTGAGGAATTACTGTATAAATATTCCGATATCCTTGCTGTGGCAACGGTTGGGGATATAATGCCATTAAAATATGAAAATCGTGATATTGTTAAGTATGGCTTGTTAAAAATAAAGCAACGTCCTATAACAGGTTTAGAAGCACTTATTAGTGTTGCTGGTATTAACAGGAACGATATTAATTCAACCAAGATAGCGTTTGGAATTGTTCCTCGAATTAATGCAGCTGGTAGAATGGGTAATGCTTCAAGAGCAGTTGAACTCCTGCTTTGTGATAATATTTTAAAAGCATTAGAAATAGCGAACGAGATAGATGCAGATAATACCTTGCGTCATAAGGTTGAAACGGATATTTTCGAAGAGGCTTGCGAGATTATCGAAGCAAACGGTTTTAACTATAATCGTGTTATAGTTGTTTCAGGTAAAAACTGGCATTCAGGTGTTCTTGGAATTGTTGCCTCTAAGGTTGCAGAAAAATATTCAAGACCCTCCATTGTTCTAACAGAAGAAGACGATGGGTTGTCCTTTGGCTCAGGAAGAAGTATTGCAGATTTTTCTTTATTTGATGCAATTGCTTTCTGCGAGGAAGTTCTTGTAAAATTTGGCGGCCATACTGCTGCCGCAGGTCTTACTATTCAAACCGATAATATTGTTGTTTTTAGACAAAAAATAAATTCTTATGCACAGTCACTTCCACAAGCCAAAAAAATTATAAACATTGATTTTAAACTAAATCCAAAAGCACTTACTACAGATATCTGTTATTGTTTTGCACCGCTTGAACCGTTTGGTCAGGCAAATCCAACACCTATTTTTGGTATCTATAATTGCAAAATTGAAAAAATATCTGAGATTGGTAACGGAAAGCATCTTAGAATTTTATTTTCAAAAGAGGGAACTACATTCCAGGCAGTTTATTTTGGAAAAACTTTGGAAAATCTCGCCTATAAACTTGGAGATATCGTTGATTTAGCGGTTTGTCTTGAAATTAATTTTTATAAAGATGTTGAAAGTCTTTCAATAAGAATTAAGGATATTCGTATTTCGGAATTTAATGAAGATGAATTATTTTCAGAAATTGGTTTGTGTTTTGATTTTTTAAGCGGTGTTGAGGGAGATTATTCACTCATAACACCAACTCGTGAAGAAGTAGGGGAAGTGTTCAGAACTTTCGGTGCTGGAAATAACGAAGAGTATATACTTAATTTTTTCCTAAACACACTCGGTTACGGAAAAACTTTTATCGCAATCACTATTTTGAAAGATTTGAATTTAATAGAGTATAAAGGTAAGAAATTATTTATCGTTAAAAATGCGCCAAAAACCAATTTGCTAAACTCTGAAATTTACAAAAAATTGCTTTCTTAAAAGGGGGTGTAACTTTGAATTTGCAAGCAAAAAAAGATTTAAATGAACTTCTTGATTTTATGAGAACGCAGGAAGAAAATTATGATTTTGATTTGGTTAAAAAAGCTTTTAAGTTGTGTGTATTAGCACACGATGGTCAAAAGCGTCGCTCAAATGAAGATTACTATATCCATCCGTTTAATGTTGCAAAAATCATCGTTGCACTCGGTATGGATAGCGAGTCGATTGCGGCCTCACTTTTACACGATGTTGTTGAAGATACGCAATATTCTTTGGAATATATTAAGCGTGAATTTGGAGAAAACGTAGCATTGTTGGTTGATGGTGTTACTAAAATTGGTAGACTTAATTTTTCCACAAAAGAACAACAACAAGCCGAAAGCCTTAGAAAAATGCTTATTGCTATGGGTAGAGATATCCGTGTTATTATCATCAAACTTGCTGATAGATTGCATAATATGCGCACTCTTGATTTTATGCCGGAGCAAAAACAAAGAGACGTTTCGGTTGAAACACTTGAAATTTATGCACCTATTGCTCACCGACTTGGTATCCGTTCGGTTAAGGAAGAACTCGAAGATTTGGCAATATTGCACCTTGATCCTATTGCATATAAAGAAATTGAAGAATCTTTATTGCATAGAAAAAATCACCGCGAACAAATTCTTGAGGAAATCAAGACAAAGATCGAAGAACGTCTTAGTGAAGTTCTTCCTAATATTAACATTACCTATCAAAGCCGAGTGAAATCAATTCACGGAATTTACCGAAAGATGTATGTACAAGGCAGAGATTTCGATGAGATTTATGATATCTATGCTATAAGAATTATTACTGATACTGTTGCAGATTGCTATAATATTCTTGGTATTATGCATGATATGTTCAGACCTATTCCTAACCGTTTTAAAGATTATATTTCTACACCAAAACCGAATATGTATCAATCACTTCATACTACCGTTATCAGTAGGGCAGGAATTCCTTTTGAAATCCAAATCAGAACGGCTGAAATGCATCATACGGCTGAATATGGAATTGCAGCACACTGGAAATATAAAGAAGGAATAACCGATAACGATAAGAAGATGGAAAACCGTCTTGCATGGATTAGAGAAATCCTTGAAACGCAAGATGCAAGTATTGATGCTTCCGAAATCGTTAGGACAATTAAAGTTGACCTTTCCCAGGAAGATGTTTTTGCTGTAACACCCAAGGGAGATGTTATAAACCTTCCTGTGGGCGCTACTGTTGTTGACTTTGCATTCGCAATTCATACTCAGGTTGGTATACGAATGGTCGGGGCAAAGGTTGACGGAAAAATTGTCTCAATAACTCACGAAATTAAAACAGGTGAAGTTATTGATATTTTAACAACCAATCAAGCGGGGCATGGACCAAGCCGTGATTGGTTAAACATCGCTGTAACTAACCAAGCTAAAGCTAAAATACGTTCTTGGTTTAAGAAAGAAAAACGTACCGAGAACATTGCAACAGGTAAAAGTGAATTTGAACGTGAAATCAGAAGAATCGGTATTTCTTTCAGTGAAGATGAGTACGAGTCTTATGTTGAGGAATTAGCAAAAAGACAAAAATTTGCTAATGCGGAAGAATTCTATGCCGCTATTGGTTATGGTGGTGTTCTTCTCTCAAAAATCATGCCAAGAATCAAGGATGATTACAACAAGAAGATTGCTTCTTCTAAACCCGTAAACATTGTGCCTATGGATACCGGTCGTTCCAAGTCATCTGACGGCGTTATTGTAGAAGGCATTGATAACTGCCTTATTAAACTTTCTAAATGCTGTACGCCACTTCCTGGAGATGAAATTATTGGTTTCATCACTCGTGGACATGGAGTTTCTATTCACAAACGAGATTGTAATAATGTACCAAAGGTAATTAAGGATTGCGAAGAACCCGAACGTTGGATTAATGCACGTTGGGATAGCAGTTCTATAAGGGATAATTTCATTTCTACTCTTCAGATTACCTCTGTTGACCGTGAGGGTATGCTTGTTGATATTATGAATGCAATGTATAATATGCGAGTTCCTGTTCATAGCGTTAATGCACGAGCCCTTAAGAATGGAAACTGCATTACTGTAATTACAATTAGTGCAGAAAGCGTTGAACATTTAAGAAGTATTATCGCTCGTGCGGAAAAAATTCACGGCGTATTTACTGTTGAAAGGATACATCAATAATGAAAGCAGTTATTCAAAGAGTAAGCGAAGCCTCGGTAAGTGTTGAAAACAAGTGCGTAGGCTCGTGTTCTCAAGGATATATGATACTTTTAGGAGCAGAGAACGGCGACACCATCGATGATGTTGAAATTTTAGCCAATAAAATAACAAATCTTCGGGTATTTTGCGATGAAAACGATAAGATGAATAAATCAATTCTTGATATTAACGGGGAATGTCTTGTCATTTCGCAGTTTACCTTATGTGCAGACGTAAAAAAAGGAAATCGCCCTTCTTTTATGCCTGCGCTTAACCCGACAGATGCAGAAAAATATTATGACTTATTCTGTGAAAAGCTATTAAATAACGGAATTAAAAAGGTCGAAAAAGGTATTTTTGGTGCAGATATGAAGGTTAGCCTTATAAATGATGGCCCTGTAACAATTCTATATGATACAAGGATTTGGATAAAGCATGAAGATTAATACTATTCCTCTTGGCGATATTGGTGCCAACTGTTATCTTGTTTCGGGAGATAGTTTTGCATTAGTTATTGACCCTGGAATTTATGATTCTCGTATAGTGGATTTTTTAAAATCAAGCAAAGCCGCTAATAAATATATCCTTCTCACTCATTCACATTTCGACCATATTTGCGGCGCTAATCGCATAAGAAAAGAAACAAACACAGATATTCTTATTTCGGAAAAAGATGAAGAAGGGCTATTTAATCCGAATTTTAGCCTATCTCACTATTTTGGCATCAAACAGGAATGTTTTTATGCGGATAAAACCTTAGTGGACGAAGAAAGAATAAATCTTGATGAGGCTGAAATTTTATGCATCGAAACCCCCGGTCACTCTCCGGGTTCTATGTGTTTTTTAATTGAAGGCTGTCTTTTTTCGGGAGATACTTTATTCGAGGGTAGTATAGGACGAACTGATTTCCCACATTCCAATCATTCAGATATGGTTTCTTCACTTAAAAAGTTATCTTTACTCGACCCTGATATCAAGGTTTTTCCTGGACATGGGGATACTACAACGATTAAAACAGAAATTGATAATAACCCATTTTTAAGAAATTTATCGTAAAGGAAAGAAATCGGCAATGAATTTATCCTTAATCGGTCATAACTACCGATATGAAATTGAAAAACTAATAAGAACTTTCTTTCCCTTTGAAAAACTATTTTTTTTCGATTATATGGTTTTAGATAATTCGATTATAACCGAACAAATAAGAGATGAGAATTTCACTAAGCTATATGTTAACGTTAATCTTTGCGACAAATCACTTAACAGGGAAGATGTTGTGGATAATAATATTGATGAACTTGATTTAGAATGCGAAAGGGTTCTGGCAGTACTTCTTTTTGAATGTCTCGTTGAAATTACTGGTTATACTCCGCCTTGGGGAATTTTAACGGGTATACGCCCTGCAAAATTATATTCAAGACTTTCAAGATTAACAAATGCAGATGAATATTTTAGTACAAAATTTCTTGTTTCTGATAAGAAAATTAATCTTTGCAAACAAACAAATATCGGTGAAGAAAAAATCATCGCGTTATCAAAGGATAATTCCTTTAGTTTATATATTTCAATTCCTTTTTGCCCAACAAGGTGTTCATATTGTTCGTTTGTATCTCACTCGGTAAAACAAGCTAAAAAACTAATTCCTACTTACATTGATTATTTATGTAAAGAGATTAAAAAAACAGGTGAGATTGCTAAAAAATGCAAACTTAACTTAGAAACTGTTTATATTGGGGGAGGAACTCCCACAACTTTAAGTGATTTTGAACTTAAAGCGATTATGGATACGATTAAATCAAGTTTTAATTTATCTAAAATACGCGAGTATACCGTCGAGGCAGGAAGACCCGATACGATAACGAAGGAAAAGTTACTTGCTATTAAAAACGGCGGTGCTACAAGAATCAGCATTAATCCCCAAACATTAAATGATGAAATCTTAGAAAAAATCGGAAGAAAACACACAAGTGATGAAACGCTTGAGGCTTTCCGACTTGCGAGAGAATGCGGTTTTTCAAATATTAACATGGACTTAATTGCAGGGTTACCTGAAGAAGATTTTGATAGTTTTAAGGGTACCGTTAATCAAGTTCTTGAACTTTCCCCCGAAAGTATAACTGTTCATTCCTTATCGATGAAACGAGCTTCTACACTTACAAAAAACGGCGAGTTCTACGATTTCACAGATGGCAAAACCGCCTCTTTAATGGTTGATTTTGCAAAAACAGAGTTTGAAAAACATAGTATTTTACCATACTATATGTACAGACAAAGTAAAACTGTCGGTAACCTTGAAAATGTAGGATATTCAAAAAAAGGATTTGAGTGTCTTTATAACGTATATATCATGGACGAAACACACACAATACTCGCTTGTGGTGCTTCGGCTGTTACAAAACTTAGAGAGCCCAAAGGTAATAATATCGAGCGAGTGTATAATTTTAAATATCCTTATGAATATATTGATAGATTCGAAGAAATTCTTTCAAGAAAGGATAGTATAGTAGAATTTTATGGAAAATACTCTTAGTTATATTAATAAAAACTCTATTGAAAATTTAGCGGAGTTTGTTGAATTTTCAGAACGAAAATATAAAAAAGAAATTGAGAACTTAGCGGATATCATTTCAAACAATGATAACATTAAAATCGTTTCTATTGCGGGTCCTTCGGGCTCTGGCAAAACAACAACGGCACATATTCTTTATGATATGTTGATAGAGCGCGGTGAAACACCTACCGTTATTTCACTTGATGATTTCTACCTTCCTGAAGAACTTTTACCTGTACTTGAAAATGGTAAAAAAGATATAGAATCTGTAAATGCTCTTGACGTTGAGTTAATCGGCAAATGTTTTAACGAAATTATTAAAACAGGAGAGAGCATACTTCCTGTTTTTGATTTTAAAACAAAGCAAAGAAACCTTAACGGGAAAAAGGTTGATATTAAAAATCACGGTATAGTAATTTGTGAGGGTTTACATGCTCTAAATCCGCTTATTACAGATTTAATTCCACGCAAAAACATTTATAAAATTTATATAAGTGTTAACACACCAATTCTTGATGATAACTGCGAAATATTGCTTTCGAGCCGTCAAATCCGTTTAATTCGCCGTGTGCTTCGCGACCGCATTTTCAGAGGTGCAGATGTTGTTAAAACTCTTGAATTGTGGGATGGTGTTATTGAAGGAGAACGCAAATATCTTTATTGTTTTAAAGAAACTGCAGATGCGCAGGTTAAAACTTTACACTTATATGAGCCGTTAGTCTACAAAGAGGCGTTTATACAACTTTCGAAAGAAGTTGATGAAACGGCGCCTTGCTATGAATACTTCAAAAAAACAGTAAGGGCACTTGAGCAATTTAACGCTATTGACAGTAAATTTATACCCTCACAGTCCCTCATTAGGGAATTTATCGGCAGCGGTAAATATAACTCTTGAACTTGAATATCCGCTTTGGATATGATATTATTTTAAAAAACGGAGGTACTTTTTTATGGACTTTATGAATTCTTTAGACAATGCTTTGAATAAGGCAAAAGATGTTTTTGATGTTGCTTGTAAAAAAACAGGCGAAGTAGTAACTGTTCAAAAACAAAAATTTGATATTTCTTCACTTAAAAATCAATGTGATAAGGATTTTGTGTCTCTCGGTAAAATCTACTTCGATTTAATTAAAAACAACAATGAGTTTGACGATGAGACAACCCGCGAACTTGTTAATTCGATTTTAGAAAAACAAGAAAAAATCGATGAACTTAACAAGGAAATCCTAGATTCCAAAAACAAGAGAGTTTGTCCAAACTGTAGTTCCCCAATTGATGTAAGTGCAGTTTATTGCAGTTCTTGTGGAGAAAAGGTAACTATAGAAAATGACTAATTTTAAATTTGGTATTATCGTTGCCGATGGCGATGAATTTGCACCGTTCGAGAAATACATTTGCGAAAATGAGCATCAACTTTCTATGTGCTTCTCAAGAAAAATGTATGCTTTCGAATTTTTCGGTGTAACAATTACGGCAATCTGTTGTGGAATTGGTAAGGTTAACGCAACTCTTGCAGCAGCCGCTCTAATTGAGAATGGTTGTAATGTTATACTCAATTATGGACTCTCCGGTGGCTTGAGCGGTGTTAAAAAAGGAGAACTTGTTGCTCCTAAAACCTTTTTGGAGCATGATTTTGATTTAACCGGAATAGGATACGCACCGTGTGAGAAACCTTCGCAGGAATATATTTATCATGCAGATGAAAATCTTATAAATACTTTATTTTCAATAATAGGGGAGTGCAACACAGGTCTTGCAGTTACTGGCGACCATTTTGTTTGCTCGAAAACAGAAAGCGATTTCTTAAAAAGCACTTTCTGTGCTGTTTCTTGCGATATGGAAACCGCAGCGATTGCATATACCTGTAATTCTTCTGATGTGCCTTTTCTTGCTCTAAGACGTATTTCGGATGACGCAGATGATTGTGCAGTTGACAATTATCGTGCTATGAACAGTATTTCTGAATCAATGCCTTACGAAATTATACTAAAAGTAATTAAAAACTTCAAAAAATAGGAGAATAAAATGTCTGATTCAAATAGCAAACGTAAGCAACAAAGTTTTGAATATGGTGCAATCATTTTAATAGTTGCTACAGCACTTGTTAAAATAATCGGCGCTATCTTTAAGATACCGCTTTCAAATTTAATCGGCGATTTAGGATTTGGATATTTTTCTTCTGCATATGACCTATTCATACCGATTTATTCTCTTGCAATGGCAGGTCTGCCAATTGCCGTTTCGAGAATCGTTGCCGAAAATATGGCAACCTCTAAATTTAAGGATGTTCGCCAAACACTAAGAATCGCAAGAAGAGCCTTTTTCGTAACAGGATGTATCGGCTTTGCTTTAATGCTAGCTCTTGTAAAGCCTTTCGTTAATATAACCGACCCTACCGGTCAAACAATTTATAGCCTTTTTGCTATTGCGCCTAATATATTCTTTTGTTGTGTTATGTCTACGTATCGTGGATACTATGAAGGTCTCAGAAATATGTATCCAACCGCAATTTCAGATGTTATAGAAGCACTGGGTAAATTGATTTTAGGATATGGTTTTGCATATATAACAATGATTTTAACCAATAATGTTGCTTTTGCATCGGCAGCAGCAATGCTTGGTATTACTGTTGGGGCTATGTTTGCCGCAATTTATTTACGACTTAATTACAAGTTCAAGGGTGACACTATCACGAACGATGAACTTGATGCCAGTCCGGAACCTATACCCGCTAAAACAGCGCTAAAATCACTTCTCGTAATTTCTATTCCTGTGGTTCTTACATCACTTGCAAACAATGTCGCATCTCTTATAGATGTTTCAATGGTAAAGCTTCAATTATCTCACCTTATTAGCGATAACGCTCAAATATTACGTGATATGTATAAAGTTTCCATTGAAGATTATAACGCTACAGCTTCAACTGTTTTAACAAATGAAGGTATCCCCACATTCCTTTATGGTATTAGAGGGAAGGCATTCACTATATACAATCTTGTACCCACAATTGCCTCTGTGCTTGGTGTCAGTGCGTTACCTGTACTTGCTTCTTCGTGGGTTGTAAAGGATAAAACAAAGGTTAAAAAGAATATTGATTCAATAATAAAACTAACTGCACTTATCGCTATGCCGGCAGGTATCGGCCTTGTTTCTATTGGCGGACCTGTTATGCAACTTCTTTATAAAAGCACTGCCTCGGTTGAAATCGGCGGTCCAATGTTATGTGTGTTTGGTTTTGCCGCAATTTTTGCTGGCCTTTCAATTCCAATTACGAGTATGTTACAAGCTATTGGAAAACAGAATATTCCTGTAATTAATATTGCAATTGGTGCTATTGTCAAGATTATTGTTAACTATGTCTTAGTAGGCATTCCATCAATTAACATAATGGGAGCACCCATAGGAACGCTTTGTTGTTATTTATTTATTTTCCTGGCAAATATTATTTGCCTTATTAAGTTCACGGGAATAATTCCAAGCATAATTAAAGTGTTTGTTAAACCACTAGTTGCTTCAGTTCTGTGTGGTATTACTGCATATATTTTGACAAGCATAAATTCATCAAATTTGTTCACAATTATATCTATTGCTGCCGCTGGAATCGTCTATCTTGTTTCATTAATCATTTTTAACACCTTTGATGAGGAGGATTTTTTGGCGCTACCTGGTGGAAATAAGCTTTTAAAAGTTTGCAAAAGATACAAAATATTGCGTTAAAATTTGTTAAATACGGAAAATTTTGTTGTTTTAGCCTTTTTTATGTAACTTTTTTAACTAAATCTATTGATTTTTTTGAAAATATATGTTAAAAATATATAGTAAACTCGGTTTTATTTCCGGTGTTTATTCTACAAAATGACGAATTTTTTTCGTTAAAAAAATTATGGAGGTTCAAAAAAATGAACAAGACTGAATTAATCGCTGCAATTGCTGAAAAAGCAGAAATTTCTAAAAAGGATGCTGACAAAGCTCTCGCTGCTTTCGTTGCTGTTGTTGGTGACGAATTAAAAGCTGGTAATAAGGTTCAGCTTATCGGCTTCGGTTCTTTCGAAGTTAAAGCTCGTGCTGCTCGTCAGGGTATCAATCCTCTTACAAAAGAGAAGATTACAATCGCTGCTTCTAAGAGCCCTGTTTTCAAGGCTGGTAAGGCTTTCAAAGATTCTATTAAGTAATTGGTTACTTAGTGCAAGCCGTCCTTTTTCGGGCGGCTTGTAGTTTTTTGGTGATATTTTATGAGATTGGATAAGTTCTTAAAGGTTTCACGTATTATTAAAAGACGTACCATTGCTAACGAAGCATGTGACGCGGGTAGAGTACTGGTAAACGGAAAAGTTGCCCGCGCTTCTTATGATGTTAAAGTTGGAGATATAATTGAGATTGCTTTCGGCACAAGAATTTTTAAAGCCGAGGTATTAGAAGTTCTTGATGTGATAAAAAAAGAAGATGCAAGCAATCTTTTTAAAATTATTGAATGATGTTATTATTTAACACTCCTTTGAATATATTTCTAAGGGGTGTTTTATTTTGGAGCAAAAAAGATTAAGCAATATTATTTTAGAAAACAGAAAAAAAATATCTTTATCGGGTATCGTAGATGTTTTGAATTTTGATGACGAAACGATTATTCTTTCAAGTGATTTAGGAACTTTAGTTATTAAGGGAGAAAAGTTGCACATTGTATCATTTGATTCGATGGGCGGCGATTTAATTGCTCAAGGCGAAGTTGCCGCAGTTGTTTATAAAGATGATTCTGTAAAAGAAAATTTTTTAAAGAAAGTGCTTAAATAATGTGGGAAATAAGTAACTTTTCACAAGCTACAAACTTTTGTTTTTCAATTTTACTTGGCGTCATTTTAGGTTTGGTTTTCGATATCGTCAGAAGCATGCGTTTTATTTTTAAGCAAGGAAAGTTATTTTTGTTTTTTTCTGACCTTATGTTTTGGATTATTTCTGCATTTTTAGTTTTTATTTTTAACCTTATTTTCACTGATGGAGTGTTAAGAGGTTTTATACTGTTTGGTACTTTAATTGGTTTTTTAATCGAGAGGTATTTTATATCATACTTTACAGTGAAATTTTTAAGATATATAATTCATTTTTTATCAAAACTTTACCGTATAATTATCCAAAAGAGAAACGCAATTCTTGATAGGATTTTAGCATTTATATTCACTATTATAGAAAAATTTAGAATTAATATAAAAATAAGGAAAAAAACAGTAAAAAAGCCTTGAAAAAACAGTAAGTGTTGTTGTATACTATTCTTGATATTTAATCACGAAAGGTATATGATATGAAAAAGAAAAACAACAAAAGTTATTTTGTGCGTTTTTTAGTTCTTGGTGTATGTGTATATCTTATTGCAACACTCACAAGTTTGCTCACAACATTAAATCAAAGCAAAGCACAACTTGAAGCTCTAGAGCAGCAGTATGCTACCGAAAAGAACACCATTGAAGAATTAAGAACAATACTCGAAAATCAATCAGACTATGCCATCATCGAAAAAGCAGCCAGGGAAAGACTTGGTTATGTTTATTCAGATGAGCAAGTATTTATCGATATTTCGGGTAATTGATTTAAAAACAATAGGGGGATTTATTTCTTATTATGCAACTTGCGGTGGGACAAATTGTCGAAGGAAAAATAACTGGCATTACAAATTTTGGTGTTTTCGTTGATATTGGCGATGGAAAATCGGGTATGGTACATATCTCAGAGGTGTCACGTACATACGTTAATGATATAAACGAATTTGTAAAGATTGGTGATGGGGTAAAAGCTAAGGTTCTTGCTATCTCTGATAACGATAAAATCAGTTTAAGTATGAAACAAGCAACAGAATCTACTGAACGAAAACCTCGCGAAAAAAGGGAGCCTAAGCTCACAAAAATTGACTCAACATATACTTGGACTCCAAAGAAAACCGAACCGGCTTCATTTGAGGAAATGATGAATCGTTTCAAACAAACAAGTGATGAAAAAT
The DNA here is from genome assembly GCA_045603505.1 of Acutalibacteraceae bacterium. Classification (GTDB taxonomy): domain Bacteria; phylum Bacillota; class Clostridia; order Oscillospirales; family Acutalibacteraceae; genus UBA737. The sequence continues at coordinate 17,648 of JAZUMI010000072.1, read as the reverse complement.
TTACGGATTTAAAAAGAAAAAATCCCGATGGCAGACGTACGAAGCGCGGCGCCATGAAATAATTCTGGAGGGTGTATAATGAATTACGGATATTTTGATAACAAAAACAAGGAATATGTTATTACAAATCCACGCACACCTGCACCTTGGATTAACTATATTGGCAACGGTGCGTTTGGCGGTATAGTTTCTGCAACTGGTGGCGGTTTAACCTTTGATAGCGACCCTTCAAACAGACGTGTTACCCGTTATAAGTATAATAACTGTCCTACTGACAGACCAGGTCGATATATTTACATCCGAGATGAAGAAAGCGGCGAATATTGGTCACTTGGTTGGCAGCCTGTAATGAAAGATAACCAGGAGTTTGAGTGCCATCACGGACTCGGATATACAACTCTTTTAAGCAAATATAATGGTATTTCTTCCTCTGTTACATACTGCGTTCCGATAGGGAAACGCTATGAACTTTGGGATGTTGTTCTTAAAAATGAAAATACAACTACTAAAAAATTTAAAGTTTACTCTTATGTTGAATTCAGTTGGAATGATGCGAAGTTCGACCTTCTTTCACACTGGCCTTGTATGGCTTTCAGATGCGATTTTGATGGCAAAAAAATTATGCTTGATACCGTTGCAGAACAGCTTACAGGAATGCCTCAATTCGATTACATTGCTACAAATCTTGATGTAGTTGGTTATGACTGTGATTTAAATAAATTTGTTGGTCAGTACAGAAGTGAATCAAATCCTCAGGTGCTTGATACCGGTGTTTGCACCAACAGTCCGATGGTTTCCAATAACTGCGTTGGTGTATTATGCTCAGAAATCACCTTGAAAGCAGGGGAGACCTTATCTTTTAAATATACATTAGGTGCTCACGATAAAAAAGAAGCTATTGATGGTCAGATTGACGATGCTTTCTCAATAAGCGGCTACCTTGAAGATATCAAAAATCTTTGGCAGTCACACTGCGAAAAATTTGTTGTTGATACACCTTGCGATGATATGAACACAATGCTTAACATCTGGCACGCATATCAGGCAAAAACAACGTTTGATTGGTCACGGTTCATCAGTTTCTATGAGCGCGGTCTTGATAGAGGATTCGGTTTCCGTGACAGCATGCAGGACGTTTTAGGCATCATGCACTCAGAACCAGAACTTGCAAAAGAGAGAATTAAGCTATTACTTTCTGTTCAACAACAGGACGGTAATGCTCACAGAGTTTATTATCCTGCAACAAAAAAGACTGTTCCAGGTGGCAGAAGTGATGACCATCTTTGGAGTATATTCTCGGTTTGTAACTACATTAAGGAAACCGGAAATTACGATTTTGCGAATGAAATAGTTCCTTTTGTTGACTGTGGCGAAGCATCGGTTATTGACCATCTTGAGCGAGGCTTAGATTTCACTATGAATCACCTCGGAAAGCACGGAATTCCTGATATGCTTAAATCCGATTGGGATGACGGTTTAGCTCCTATGAATGGAGATGGTACTTTAGGTGCAGAAAGCGTATTTGTTTTCTTCCAAGTTGGACATGCAGCGTTAGAGCTCATTCAACTTTATGATATTATGGGACTAAATGAGCGTAAAGCGAAAATGCAAGGCATATACGATTACTGCAAGTCTAAGATGGATGTTATCTGGGATGGCGAATGGTATATCCGTGCCTTTACTCCAGAAGGCGAAAAATATTGCACTAAGGATGATGAGTATAATCAAATTCATTTGATTCCACAGGCATGGAGCGTTATTTCACGTCTTTCGGATGAAAAGCGTGCAAATTTAGCTATGGATAATGTTCTTAAATACCTTTATACAGATATGGGGCTTAAGACTCACTACAATCCTACCGACAGATATGACCCCGCAAACAAGAGTTATTATCTGCATCCTGCAGGTTCACGTGAAAATGGTGGTATTTTCTTCCATTCAAACACTTGGCCAATAATTGCTTTTACAATGCTTGGCAGAGGAAACGATGCATTTAAATGTTATGAAAATATTCTTCCTATCAGAAGAAACGATAAGGCCGATATATGTTTTACTGAGCCTTATGTATATTCACAGACAATGATTGCACCGCCTCATAATAATGCTTGGACTTGTGTGAACTCATGGCTTACCGGTACTGCTTCATGGACGTATCTTGCTGCTACTCAGTATATTTTAGGTGTTCGTCCAGAGCATAAAGGACTTTGTATCGACCCACAGGTTTCAGATGAATGGAACGAATTTAAGGTTACAAGAATCTGTAGAGATACTACCTTTAATATTACTTTTAACAAAACAGGTAGCAAAGAATTGTTCGTTAACGGAGAGAAAGTTAATGATAATTATATTCCTTGGAAATTTGCTAATAAAGGCACTGTTGAGGTAGTTTGTAATTTCTAATTATAAAATGGGCTAACCTGTTTTTCGGTTTAGCCCATTTTGTGATAATTAGTTGGAGATGTTTATGGTTAGAGAAATTGATGTTAAAGATATTATTTCAAAAATTGAAGTAATGTGCATTGATGCTAATAAAAAATTGCCACAGGATGTCGTAAACGCTATCAAATACTGCGAAAAATGTGAGCGCAATCCCCTTGCAAAAAGTATCTTATGTGATTTAGAGAAAAATATTGAAATTGCTAAAAAAAATAATTTACCTATTTGTCAAGACACGGGTATGGCGGTTGTTTTTCTTGAAATTGGTCAGGATATACACTTCATCGGCGGTGACTTGTATGATGCTGTTAACGAGGGTATCAGAAGAGGATATATTAACGGTTTTCTTCGTAAATCAGTTGTTAGCGACCCATTATGCAGAGTAAACACTAATGATAACACACCTGCCATCATTCACACAAAAATCGTAAGCGGAACTAAGTTAAAAATCACTGTTGCTCCTAAAGGCTTTGGTAGTGAAAATATGAGCAAAATTTTCATGTTAACACCTTCAGATTCACGTGACGGAGTAATAAATGCTGTGTTAGAAACTATTAAAACCGCTTCTTCGAATCCGTGTCCACCTATAATTGTAGGTGTAGGTATTGGTGGCGATTTTGAAGAATGTGCTATTCTTTCTAAAAAAGCGCTTTGCAGAGATATTTCTTTGAGAAACCATAATGAATACTATTCACAGTTAGAAAACGAACTGCTTAGCAAAATAAATGATTTAGATATAGGTCCGCAAGGTTTCGGTGGCAATACTACTGCTCTTGCCGTAAATATCGAATATGCGCCTACTCATATTGCAGGGTTGCCAGTTGCGATAAACATCGGCTGCCATGTAACGCGACACATAACCTCAGAGGTATAAAAATGAATTTAAAAAACGAATTTGATTTAGTTGCTCCATGTCTTTTTGGTACTGAAAGCATCGCGGCTTTCGAGTTTGAGAGAATGGGCTTTGAAAATATTGTTACCGAAAACGGAAGAGTTCTTTTAAAGGGAAATGAAAATTTGTTAGCACGAGCAAATCTTTGTTCTCGTTTTTCAGAGAGAATTTTGATAAATGTCGGCGAATTTAGCGCTGTAACTTTTACAGAACTTTTTGATAACGTCAAAACTTTGCCTTGGGAAAACTTTATTCGAAAGGCTGATGCTTTTCCTGTTACAGGTTGGAGTATTTCTTCCTCGCTTCACAGCATACCGGATTGTCAATCCATTATCAAAAAAGCTGTCGTAGAAAGACTTAAATTGAAATATAACATCTCTTGGTTTGAGGAAACAGGAACCGAAATAAAGATAAAATTTTCAATTCTCAAAGATAAAGTGACTATAATGATTGACACTTCCGGAGAGGGTTTACACAAACGAGGCTATCGCAGAAATTCAAACGATGCGCCTTTGAAAGAAACATTAGCGGCATCTATATGCGACCTTGCAAGAATTTATCCTGATACTCTTCTTTTTGACCCTATGTGCGGTAGCGGCACTTTTCTTATTGAAGCCGCACTTATGGCTAAAGGAATCGCCCCTGGAATTAGAAGAAGTTTTTCTGCAGAAAGATTTTCTTTTATTTCGCAAAAGGTTTGGCAAGAGGAAAGAATGCGTTGCACAGACCTTGTAAGGCGTGATGTTGATTTTTGTGCAACCGGATATGATATAGACCCTAAATGCGTTGAACTAACACTAAATAACGCTAAAAAGGCGGGGGTTGAAAAATATGTAAAAGCGTACGTTGGTGATGTGAAAAATTTCGTATTACCCGATGAAAGATGTTTAACAACTACAAATCCGCCTTACGGAGAACGCTTATTAGATATAAAAGGTGCGGAAGAAATTTATAAAACATTAGGTGAACGTCTAGAAAATAAAACAGGTCACAAGTTCTTTATAATTAGTCCTCACGATGAATTTGAAAAGTTTTTTGGTCGTACAGCAGACAAACGTCGTAAACTCTATAACGGGATGATAAAATGCCAATTGTTTATGTATCTTAAATAAAATGGAGATGTTTAAATGAGATATGTTTTTATTATAAATCCAGCGGCAGGCAAAGGTAAATTACAAGAAAAAATACATGAAAATATCGGTATATTCTTTAAAGAAAAAGGTTTAGATTTTTCCGTTCATTATTCAAAAGAACCCGGAGATGCTAAAAAACTTGCAGCTACCGAGGCCAGAAAAGGTGATAATGTTACCATTTTTGCTTGCGGCGGAGAGGGTACGAGTTTTGAAGTTTTAAACGGAATTTACGGTTATGATAACGTAACTATGGGTGTTATTCCTTGTGGCTCGGCTAATGATTTTTTACGTTTCTTTAGTGCTAATGATTCTTTTATGAACTTTGATGAGCAAATAAATGGCGAAACTGTAAAAATCGATTTGATTAAAGCTGGAGAATTTTTTTGTTTGAACGGTTGTTCTGTAGGTATGGATGCGATTGTTGCAAAAAATATGATTTTATTTAAAAGATGGCCTTTGGTTAGCGGTGGTCTTGCATATAAACTTGCAATCGTTAAGACATTTTTAGGAAAAATCGGAGTAAAACTTGGCATTAAGGTTGATGATGATAATTTAGGTGAGCAAGACTGTTTGTTCGCAGTAATTGCTAATGCTCCTTATTACGGTGGTGGCTTTATGGGAGCCCCAAAGGCTATACCGAACGATGAAAAATTGAATTTCACAAAGGTTAATTTGATTAGCAGACTTTCAATACTTAAATTTTTGCCAATTTATAAAAAAGGCGAGCAAGGAAAACTTTCTTGTTGTACAATGAAAGACTGCGAAACCCTTGAAATAACGAGCGATAACGAGGTGCCGGTTAATCTTGATGGCGAAATCATATTTACAAAATCGATAAAATTTGAAATCGTAAAAAATGGTATTAAATTTTTATTACCTAAAAAAGCAGTAAACAAATTGTTAATAAATGCCTAAAATGTTTACTTTTAGCATATTTAGGTATATAATTATATTAGTAATTTCTTGAATTTGGAGGTATTATTATGACTATCAAACCCTTAGCTGACAATGTTGTGATTAAGGCAACTGAGGCTGAAGAAACAACAAAAAGCGGAATTGTACTTACATCTGCTTCAAAAGAGAAACCGCAAATTGCTGTTGTTGTTGCAGTTGGACCCGGCGGTATAGTAGATGGAAAAGAAGTTGTTATGACTTTAAAAGAAGGACAAAAGGTAATTGCAGCAAAATATGCAGGAACCGATATAAAAATTGATAATGAAGAATATACTATTCTTCGTCAGTCTGATATTTTAGCTATTGTTGAATAATTGGAGGTCTTGATTATGGCAAAGAATATTATTTTTGGTGAAGAAGCCCGTAAAGCTCTTCAAATCGGTGTTGACAAACTTGCTGACGCTGTTAAGGTTACATTAGGCCCTAAAGGCAGAAATGTTGTTTTAGATAAGAAATTCGGTGCACCGCTTATTACTAACGATGGTGTTACTATAGCTAAAGAAATCGAACTTGATGACCCATTTGAAAATATGGGCGCACAACTCGTAAAAGAAGTTTCGGTTAAAACAAATGATGCCGCAGGAGATGGTACTACTACTGCAACTGTTCTTGCTCAGGCCTTGATAGGTGAGGGTATGAAGAATGTTGCTGCAGGTGCTAACCCTATGGTTATTAAAAAAGGTATCAAAAATGCCGTGGATGTTGCTATTTCAACTATTATCTCTAATTCTAAAAAAGTATCAGGTAGCGCAGATATAGCACGTGTTGCAACGGTTTCATCGGGCGATGAAGTTATTGGTTCTCTTATTGCTGAGGCTATGGATAAAGTTACTGCAGACGGCGTTATTACCGTTGAAGAATCTAAAACCGCAGAAACATATTCTGAGGTTGTTGAGGGTATGCAGTTTGATAGAGGATATATCACTCCATACATGGTAACCGATACCGATAAGATGGAAGCTGTTATTGATGATGCATTAATTCTTATTACAGATAAAAAAATATCATCAATTCAGGAAATATTACCATTACTTGAACAAATTGTTCAGGCAGGTAAAAAACTTGTTATAGTTGCTGAAGATATTGAAGGCGAGGCTCTCTCCACACTTATCGTTAATAAAATTAGGGGAACATTTACATGTGTTGCTGTAAAGGCTCCCGGATTTGGAGATAGAAGAAAAGAAATGCTTCGTGATATCGCTATTCTTACAGGCGGAGAAGTAATTTCCGAAGAGTTAGGTCTTGACCTTAAGGAAGCAACTATCGCTCAACTCGGCCGTGCACGTCAAGTTAAGATTACCAAAGAAAACACCATTATTGTTGATGGTGCAGGTAATCCCGAAGCTATCAAGGATAGGGTTAATCAAATCAGAAACGAACTTAACGTTACAACCTCTGATTTTGACCGTGAAAAACTTCAGGAAAGACTTGCAAAACTTGCAGGCGGTGTTGCAGTTATTAAAGTTGGTGCCGCTACTGAAATCGAAATGAAGGACAAAAAACTTCGCATTGAGGATGCTCTTTCTGCTACAAAAGCCGCAGTTGAAGAAGGTATTGTTGCAGGCGGCGGCGTTGCGCTCGTTAATGCAATTCCATCAGTTGCAGCTCTTGCTGAAAAAGCAAATGGAGACGAAAAAACAGGTATTTGTATCGTTCTTAAGTCACTTGAAGCACCTATCCGTCAAATCTCGTTTAATGCAGGAATTGAAGGCTCGGTAATTGTTGATAAGATTATCAATTCAAGTAAAGTAAATTACGGTTTTGATGCATATAATGAAACCTATACCGATATGATTGAAGCCGGTATTGTTGACCCAACTAAGGTTACTCGCTCGGCACTTGAAAATGCCGCATCAGTAGCTTCTATGGTGCTCACAACCGAAAGCCTTGTTGCCGATAAAAAAGAGGATGCAGCAGCCGCTAATGCAGCCGCAGCTGCTGCCGCTGCGGGCGCAGGCGGAATGTACTAATAAAATTAATACGGATACGGTCTTTTAAGACCGTATCCGTATTATGATGTAAAAATATTTTTTAGAGGAATGAAAAAATATGGTTAAAATTTCACCTTCAGTTTTAACTTCTGACTTTTTAACACTTGCAGATGATATAAAAAAATTAGAAGCCGCAGGTGTTGATATGCTTCATCTTGATGTTATGGATGGTATTTTCGTACCAAACATTTCTTTTGGTGTACCTGTTATAAAGTCAATAAAAAAGCACACAAAGCTTCCGCTTGATGTACATTTAATGATTGACAGACCCCACAGATATATAAGAGAATTTGCCGAAGTTGCTGATTATCTTGGTTTTCATTACGAAGCTGGTAGCAACTGTGCTGAACTACTTGAAGAAATCAGAAGCCTTGGTTGTAAATCTTGTCTTACAATAAAGCCTTGCACCGAACCAGAAGAGATTTTTGAACTCTTACCGCTTTGTGATATGGTGCTTGTTATGTCTGTAGAACCTGGGTTTGGGGGTCAGAAATTTATGCCAAGCGCTCTTGATAAACTTACTAAGTTAAAAGACGAATGTAAAAAAAGAGCTCTTGATGTTGAACTTGAAGTTGATGGCGGAATTAACGGAGAAACTGCTCCTCTTGCTATTAAAGCTGGGGCTACCGTTCTTGTTGCAGGCAACTATTTGTTCTCTGCAGAAGATATGGGAGAGCGCGTAAAATACATTAAAAATATTTAGCAAAAGCCTTCCCATAAACAAATATTGCATTCCTTGAAATTAATTGTTTACCATATTCTTTTAAAATGGATATATATTGATTTGCATATAAAGTTTTGTCAGAAAATTCCTCAATTTTATATAAATTTTTTCTTTCTGATTTTTTTATTGAAAGATAGTATTTGTTATCGTATATGTATAAATCACTACCTAAATAACGGGTATTTCGATTTGAATAAAGGCAGTTTATTGCAAGTGTTAGTTTTTCGCTGTTTGTAAACATATAAAGCAGTATATTACTTTTTACTCTTAACATTGTCATAAAAAATCGCCGCCTTGAATAAATGTTTATTTTTATTTTAATACTATATTCGGGGTGTTTTATTTGAAAGAAAAATATAAAATATTTTTTAAAACAGTATTTTTCTCCGCATCAGTTATTTTTTTATTCCTTGTAGGGTATTTTACTGCGGGTTATTTATCGGGGAAGTTATAAAGTATTGAAAGGTAAGAAATTATGAGCTATTTAAAACTAAAAAGCGGTACTGATATCCGTGGTTTCGCAAGTGAACTTGGTGGTAATACTGTGGATTTAACCGATAAGGCAATTTTTGATATTACAAATGCCTTTGTTGTTTGGTTTACAAACAAATTTAATAAAGCTTCAAATGAATTAACAATCGCAGTTGGACATGATTCAAGAATTACTGCCAATAGAATTTCTACTAAGGTTTTTGAAGCATTGATTCAATCAGGTGTTACTGTTTTTAATTGCAATCTTGCTTCAACACCTGCAATGTTTATGACGACTATAGATTTAAATGCTGATGCTGCCATACAAATTACCGCATCACACCATCCTTTTGACCGTAACGGACTTAAATTCTTTATTTCAACAGGTGGTCTTGAGAGTGAAGATATTGGCGATATTTTAAAAATTGCAGATAATGAAGAACAGGTTATTTCTGATAAAATGGGGACACTATCTGATGTCGACTATATGTCTACATATGCGGCAAGACTTCGAAAAATTATCTGTGACGCGCTTTCAAAGAATGAAAGTGATAAACCCTTAAGTGGTTATAAAATCGTTGTAGATGCAGGAAATGGGGCAGGGGGCTTTTATGCTCACGATGTGCTTGAAAAATTAGGCGCAGATATTACCGGAAGTTGTTTCCTCGAGCCTGATGGCATGTTCCCAAATCATATTCCAAACCCCGAAAATGCAAAAGCAATGGAAAGCATTTGCAATGCTGTTAAAGAAGCAAAAGCCGATTTAGGTCTTATTTTTGATACCGATGTTGATAGAGCAGGATGCGTTGATAGCACAGGAAACGAAATAAACCGCAATAAACTAATCGCTCTTTCCTCAATAATTGCTATGCAAAACAATGATGGTGCGACTATCGTTACCGACTCAGTTACTTCAGATGGCTTAAAAACCTTTATAGAAGAGCATTTAGGTGGCAAACACTATCGTTATCGCCGTGGATATAAAAACGTCATTAATAAGGCAATAGAGCTATGTAACAGCGGAATTAACTGTCCTCTTGCTATTGAAACCTCCGGCCATGCCGCATTAAAGGAAAATTATTTCCTTGATGATGGTGCATACTTAGTAACAAAAATAGTTATCGAGCTTGCGAAAGGCAACGATTTTTCAAAAATGTTAAAAGATTTGAAAATGCCTGTTGAAGAACGCGAATGTCGTTTCAATATTCTTCTTGATGATTTCAAAGATTACGGTAATAATGTGATTTCGGAACTAGAAGAATTTGCAAAGGCAAAACCCGATGAATATATTATTGCCGATGATAACCGCGAGGGTATTAGAATTTCTACCAAAAACGGTTGGTTCTTACTTCGAATGAGTGTTCACGACCCTGTAATGCCTATGAATTTTGAAAGTAATGTCGAGGGCGGTATTGCCGAAGACATATCGAAATTAAAAGAATTTTTCGGTAAATTCGAGTATCTTGACTGTTCTTCACTTAATTAAAATTTATCCCGAGTTTTAAACTCGGGATTTTTTGTTTATTCGCATTCTGTTTCTCTACAGGTGCAACAGCCTGAATTATAGTCTAGATTGCACTGACGGGGAGGGAAGAAATCTGAAGTGGGGAAGTCTATTCTGCTAAAAATATCACAAGGTTGCTCGGTTGTGCCTATATCACACTGTTTTTCAGGAATGCAGAAATCATAAACAGGGATAAGCATCTGCACATTGCGGATAAGCTGAATGATTGAAAATAAACCTATTGTAACAAATATTGTTGCATCACCATTGTGTTGATTTGTCACGATATTGCCGCCTAAGCACTCGCAAACGCATTTAGGTAAACAGCAAACATTCTGATAACAATCTCTGATTTCACCTTTACGAGCAGAAAGGGGAATTGGGTCTACCGTTTGAACTACGCATTTCGGCATATTATTTGATGGATAGGCAGTTTTATTGCAATCGTCATTATCTCTTATGCTTGTAAAGGTCTTAACACAACCTTCACCGCCGAATAATATAACCTTTTTAGTGAAGGTGGTAACACCTTTTACTTGCTTTGGACAACTGCATCCCGTTAAATATAAATCAAATTCGAGCTTAAAATAGAAGGTTAAATCACACGAATAAAAGCCCTTATTAAAGTTTACAGGCTCAACATCAATATCAACCTTAAGTACCTCTGCATTTTTTAACCTTACGTTAGTTGCTTCATTCACTAGTTCTTGAGCATCTGCATGAAAGAAACAGCGCAAATCTTCTAAACAGTCACGGTCACAACAAGAATCATAAACTCGGCCAACATCCACACAAACCGCTTCTTTAAAATCAGCGTTTTCGGGATAACAGCCATTACGAACTTCTGACATAAAAATCCTCCTATCGTTTTTTGAAGTCATACTTCAATATATCTTATGCGCTCATTTGCAATTAGTGAATTGATTTAATTAGAAAAAAGGGAAGAGAAGTTTAAAATATTTTATAAAACTCTTGATTTTCTTAAATTAGTATTGTATAATATCAAGGTCGTGTTTGTTAATGTTATCTTTTTGACATTTACAATTTTTACTTGCCGGTGTGATGGAATTGGCAGTTTCTCGCCAAGCGCATCCGGCGGATGATTCAGCGAAGGCGTGAAAGGCGCCGCGGTCGACAAGTGAGATGCGGCAGCATCGAGTCGTCGGGCACCGCAAGAGTCACGAGCACGTATCTATTTTGACATTTACAATTTTTACTTGCCGGTGTGATGGAATTGGCAGACGTAGTGGACTCAAAATACACCGGTGGCGACACCGTGCCGGTGCGAGTCCGGCCACCGGCACCAAAATAAGACTGTACTAGGTAAAAATTAGTACAGTCTTATAATTTTATAAATTTTTTAATTTATATGGGGTAGAAGCTATTATTTATCATATATTTTTTCTACATATTCAATTATACTAAATCAATATTTTTGTCGCATTGGCTTTTCACGTACTCGAGGAAATCAACCCAACTGGAATTAGTAGGACAATCACTACGATGATTTCCTTTATAACGAGCTTCAACGAAAATACCAAAATTACACATTGCTTGAAAATAAGCGGCAGCAATACCATTTTCAACCATTTGTAAAAACACTTTTTGAGAAAAGGATTTACATCTATACTCAATACGCCACCAATACTTAGGATATAAATATTGTTCCATCATAGGCTGAGACAACTTGGAAAGACGTCCCATTTCTAATTCAACACGTTTGTTATAAACCTGAAGGGTACCTTTTGTAGAATTACGACCACCGATAGTAACATTATCAGTATAATCACCAACAACTTTATCATATACCCGAGTCATGGTAACCCAACCAGGTTTTCTATTAAGATTACAACTTAAGTCAACTGTAGCGTTTTCGTAATTATACGCAGACCTAGCAAAACACTGAATCATTGGAATTACTTCGTTATCTTTATCTAAAATATCACAAGCAACATCAATTCGAGTACAAACAGCGTTATAACGAACTAACAACTGAATGAAATCAAAAAAAGCGTATTCATGAAGAGAGTTAATGTAACGACAACCATCACCAGAAAGGGAAACGAGAACACCATACAAAGAACGTTCTCCCTGACACTCATTTATGACACGATTATGCTCATCAACATTATAAGCCAGGACAACGGAAGAAAGTCCAGCTGCAGGAAGATATAAACCTTTCTTATAAAAGCAAACTCCACCCGATGGGCGAAATTTCCAATCATTTATATCAATTTCGGGAATCACTTCCTGTAAATCAGAAAGAAAAGTCCAAATATCAGGACAGTCAATTCGGCAATTAAGCCAGTCACAAGTAAAATGATAATTTTTATTTTTTGATTCAACAGAAATCAAAGAGTTTTTCAAATTGCACTTCATAATTTTATACCTCCAGTTTTTTATTGCAGGGGGGAGGAAGTATTTGCCCCCCCACAACACCCGTGTGCACCGGGGTAAACTCATTCGTTTACAAGACCATAATAGCACCGAATTTTAAGCTTGTCAAGGACAATTTTGGAAGAGACTGCATGTGATACCGCTATGCAGTCCTCCAATTTGGCGCCCAGCAAGGCCACCCGCCAAAGGTAAAAATACCGAAAATTTGAAGTTTTAAAGGCAAACAAGAAAAGCACCCAGGCTCATCGGATAAACAAGCTTGGATGCTCTAAATTATATTTATGCTGTAGGGCAAGTTCTTCGGAACCTGCAAAGTAAATACAGTTATTGCCATAAAAGACACCAAAAACAACCTTATTTTGCCATATAAACGATTTTATAGTATACTTACGTATATACTTAAGTATATTCTTACGGAGCTTCATTATGCCAAATTGAGAGAAGTACCGGGGCCAATGTTCGGTCAGCTTCGTAACTATCAAAATATTTGTACCAGCGAGGTCGGAAGCAAAGCCTAACAACATTCCCGGCAAAGATTATGTCAAGTAAATTACTAAAACGGTAGCCATTAACGATTTCGTGAGTTTGCTCTTGGATGTCAAGTGTTCGGAAAATACGTGTAGCTCTACTAAATACTTTTAAAAAAGGTCTTACAAAGTATAAATCATAAGTTAAATCACGAATTTTTTTATCTACGTTATTGTAGTGTTGAGTAAAGTAAATTATATCACAGTTATAATGCCTATGTAATATAAAGAACTGTTTAATAGCAAAAGGGAATTGCTTAAAATCTCTACTATCAGCAAATAAAGTAATTTCATCAATAAGAATAAGAGAATCTTCGAGAAGCTTCGTTCCGAGGTCTTGCCACCTTAATTGATAACAACCCTCACAATAAAAATTAGTAAAAACTCTATCATATTTAGATTGACCCTTTTTAATAAGCTTAAGCTCTTTTTGAGCTATCATTGTCAAAAAGGTAGTTTTACCGGAGCCAGGCAAACCAAAATATCCAGTTACCATACTTTTAAACTCCTAATCAAAAGAATAGTACATATAGCAACAATAGAAGCTAAAATATATATAAATGGCTCGAATAAAACTATTGAGCTTAAAAAATCTATCCATAATGAAATTATCATAATATTTCTCCTTAAAACACGAGGACTGTCGAGCAAGCTCGGACAGTCCTCTCTTTTTCTTATCTTCCGATAAGGCGACCACAAAGACCAATAGCAGCGCCTGCTACAAAGATTCCTACTGGGATAAGGAAAATTGCATTACCGAGAATAACGGTAGCCATATCAGCCATACAAGAGGTCATAAATTCAAAAGCGGTAGTTAAATTAGCCAAACCTGTTGTACCTTCCATTTAAGGATTCTCCTTTCTATTACCTTCTTGATTTGAATATCGCAAACGAAATGCTTGCGAAAAAATCAATGGTAACAATAATTAAAATCAGTAAAATTACTGCTGCAGCTAAATATAAAATAAATTCAAACTGGGGAGGAAAATCTATCCAGTTTTGAATCCATTCAACGAGATTTGTCATAAGAAGCTCTCCGTTTCATATTTTTTGATATTTCGATTCTCTTCCGAAGAGCTGAAAAACCGAAAAAAATGCCAATGCCCGCGCCGATGCAGGCCACGATATAGAAAAAAAACGTTAAAATCGGATGAGCTGAAAAATAAGCTTGTAAAAAGTTAATCATTATAATTCTCCTTAATACCATAAATTTTTTCAAGATTTTTAGCAAAATTCAAACGCCTGCGAATATGAAATCGATTTTCCAAAAAAGGATGTCTATGATAAAGCTCCTCTCGTTTAAAAGCATTATCTATCCAAATTTTATCAGTTTTAACCCTAAAATAATCAGCGAGCTGCCAAACAACAGGGGAAAGAATTAAAAATATAACAATCATTAAACAAGATAAATAATCATACAAAGTCATTAAATCACCTACTATAAATTGATATATTGCCTGCGGTTCCTGAAGTGTTTATAAACCACAAACAAGAAAATTAAAAATATAACAGACCATAAAATATAAATATTTGTATCCTTTTGTGTTTCACCAACTGCAGAAAAATCACCAAGATTAGAATATAAAATGCTGCTTGAAGAAAATGACAAAGTATAATCAGATATTTCCTCTTGGTCAAAAGTTGGATAATACGAAGCACCATAACCAGTATTACCATCAGACTTACCACGCTGGTTATAAGTTAATTTTTTGACATCAGACCCACGAATAATACTACCATTTAAAGTCAAAGCGCCATAGATAAGATTAGTTGTGTAATCGCCCGACTTATAAATTACATAATCAGTATTAGCAGGTAATTTATCGACAATACCGGTAAAATAATTTAATGCGGTCGAATTTAGTGTACCATCTTCGGGACTGTCAGCAAAAATTACAAAAGTGAAAGCGTTCATCAGAAGAAGAACACAAGATAAAATTAAAAAAATTCGTTTCATTTACTTTCTCACTTTCTTTTAGAACGTGAAGCCTTAATAATTGAATTACCAGCATTTGGAACGTTAACCAGAGCAATGATAACAAAGCCGAGAATCATAATTGCAAAAAGATAATACAAAACAGGAATATTAAGTATTTCAACCCTTAGCAAAAAATTAAAGCTCCACTTAATCATATCAAAAAAGAAATCAATAGAAGCTGCAACCATTAACTTTTATTCTCCCTTCCGATAATCAACAAAATAACCGATACAGTTATTGTTAAAGTAACAAATACTACCAAAGGAGAGGGAACTGCCGCCAATGAACTTGTAATAGTTGAAATGAACATTGGTAAACTTTTAATGAAATTTATAAGACCTTCAACTAAAGATATAACAAACGTAACTAATGCGGTAATTGTGCCAAAAAGACTTTTAAAAAATTCAATTAACCAACTCAAAAATTAACCCCATCCTTTACGTCCAATTATCCAAAAACAAACACCAAGACCAAGGGCAGCTAAAATAAAACCGCCATAAACGGTATTTTCATTGAAAACACGTTCTATCCAATTTTTTACTTGAATGGATGCAGCCTGCATGTCGGTACCTGATACAAAAGATGTACCTAAAGAAAGTGCAGAATTAGTTTCTGACTGATTTATCTTATAATCACTCTCTAAATTATTCATCTGATTAGTGGTATCTTCAATTGCAGAATCGGTTGATTCAAAATCAGGTTGCGGCTCTTGTGAAGATAAAATATCAATAATCGACTGAAGTTTTAAATCAATTTCATCCAGTTCAGAGTCAATACTATCAAGCTCGGCATTTACATCATCCAAATCAGTTTCAATAGTAGTAAGTAATGAAACTGCAGATTTTAATTGTTTATCTATATCTGCTGTATAATTTAAAATAGTATTTAATCTATTGATAATTAACTCGTCATTATCAGCAAGTAAAGTAATCAAAGAAATAACTTGAGTTAATTGATTATATTGCGTGTTCTCCCCGTCATATAAAACAGTAAAAGCACCAGATTTATCTAGTAAATCGTCAGAAAAAAAACCAACGTTTCCATAACAACGATAAGAAATTATTCTATAATTAGCATTATAATACTCTGTAGACTTTGAGCCTTCAAAAGAATAAGACCAACAATTGTACAAGTGAGTACCAGACCACATATAACCAAAAGTAGCAACACCAGTAGAATCAGCATATCCTAAACTAGCAGTTAAAGTAATTTTATTATTAGCAATATTTACATTAACCCAAGAAGTATCCGACTCTTGTGCTCCGTCAGTCTTAACCTTAGGAATAACATACCACCACATTGTACGAACAGAGTATTTTTCATTAACATCATCATAAAATAAAACTTCAACGTAACCATTATAATCGTCTGCAGGGGGTTGATTCATACACATAGTATATGTACCAATATGTTCTGCAGAAACGGAAAAGGGGAGGGAGGCTATTATTAAAATAGAAATTACTAAAAAAATAGTTATAAGTTTAATGATTTTATTTAACATAATAGCCTCCTATGTCGGTTAGTTAATAGCAATTACACGACCATATCGGTCATAGTATGGAGTGATAGTATCGCCAACTTGAACAGGCGATGAAACGAACAAAGAAGCTTTAACCTTAACGATTGAAGAAACTTGTCCAACTTCATTTTTATCTTGCAAGCCAGGACGAACACAATGAATATTATAATTATCATAAGGTTGACCATTAAATTCACCGACGCTATGCACGATACCAATTACAGTTAATTCATCCATAATTAAAATCTCCTTTCTATTAAATTTTAATTTATATAAAACCCGGTAGGGAATTATGATACAAAATAAATCTTTAGTTCAATTAACTAAAACTCATCGCCAAGGCCGAGCTTAATATATAACTCGTTATCGGAAGTGGCACCGACTCGACAAGCCAGCTCATCCAGGAACGGACCATACCGGGCTTGATTATCTATCATATTACGAAAGCCTTGCCGAAGTATATCTATATCCATATCATAAGTAAGCTCTTCAACAAACTTTAAACAATGAATTTTAAATAATAAAGCAGGGTTGCGTTCAATATGTAAAGCAGCTTTAGAGATAGAAGTGGGGACATATTTCTGACTAACCAATTGTACTAAATCAATATTTAGTATAATTAAGGGAAGTGGAAAATGTACGAAATCTAGCTAAATAGCACTTTCGAGCTACTTTTTGCTTTACTGAGCTTTTCTTGATACTTATTTAAATATATGTAATTGTATATTCTTAAAATACATTTTTTAAGTTTGTAAATTATTACGGCATCAAAACTTTTTTATTTAGAATTTATTTTAAAATGTATTTTGTTTTAATATAAATTTATAATTTTTTATTTTTATAATTCTATTATTTTAAAATTTTATTTAAATTATTTAAAACTAATTTTTTTCGTCTTTCTCTCATCCGATAGAAATTTTCTTGACATACTAAGTATCATTTAAAAAAATTCTATTGGACGTCTTTTTTAATGTTTTAAAGCTCTTTACAGATTTTTATATCAATTTAATAGTTTTATAAATTAATCTGATAAAAATATAAATTTGCCGTTAATTTATTAAACTAAGTAAATCAATTAAAACATGTTATTATAGATTAAAAATTATTTATCTTAGAAAATGC
>JAZUMI010000071.1:0-10827 GCA_045603505.1 Acutalibacteraceae bacterium | reverse complement strand
TCGCCCATTTCGATAATCGAAACGTCAAAAGTACCACCGCCAAGGTCATAAACCATAACCTTTTGGTCATCTTCCTTATCAATACTATAAGCAAGAGCAGCTGCTGTAGGCTCGTTGATAATTCTCTTAACATCAAGACCTGCAATCTTACCTGCATCCTTTGTTGCCTGACGCTGAGCATCGGTAAAGTAAGCAGGAACTGTAATAACTGCTTCTGTTACTGTTTGACCGAGATATGCCTCCGCATCTGCCTTTAACTTTTGAAGAATGATAGCAGAAATTTCCTGTGGGGTGTACTTCTTACCGTCAATCTCAACAGTATTTGAGGTACCCATATCACGTTTAATTGAACTGATAGTTCTGTCAGGATTGGTAATTGCCTGACGCTTTGCAACCTGACCTACCATTCTCTCACCAGTTTTTGAAAAAGCAACAACTGAAGGTGTTGTTCTTCCGCCCTCTGCGTTTGCTATAACTATCGGCTCGCCGCCTTCCATAACAGCAACGCAAGAGTTAGTTGTTCCAAGGTCTATTCCTATAATTTTTCCCATAATAATATCCTCCTAAAGATAATTAAATTTTTAATTTGCTACTTTTACCATAGCTGCTCTTACAACAGTATCTCCAACTTTAAATCCCTGTTGCAAAACCTCAGCAATTACATTCTCACCTAAATTTTCATCCTCAATATGCATTACTGCTTCGTGGAAATTCGGGTCAAACTCATCGCCAACATTAGCTATCGGTGTGATTCCTAATTTATCATAAAGCGAACTGAATTGCTTTACAATCATCTCAATACCCTTTATATACTCGGGTGTATCCTTTTCAGTGGCAGATGCACGTTCAATATTATCGAGTATCGGCAAAATTTCCTTTACAAACCCTGCCCTTGCAAACTCTGCCACCATTGCTTTTTCACGTTCGGTACGCTTTTTATAGTTATCAAACTCTGCCGCCGTGCGAAGAAGCAAATCTTTATTCTTTTCTACTTCTGATTTAAGAAGTTCTATTTCCGTTTCTTTTTTACTCTTTTTCTTTTCAGGTTTCGGCGTTGTTTCAACTTCAACCTTTTCTTTCTTTTCTTCCGGCACTAAAAATCAATCCTCCATATCCTTTAATGCATCACACATAAGTTCATCTAACCTCTGTGTGGCATATTCTATACTCGGTATTACCTGTTCATAAGAAATCCTTTTCGGACCTATTACAGCCAGTGTACCTTTATATACTTTGCTACCGAAATGTGCGGCAACTATTGTATCTGAAAAAAATTCGCCGAATTCGGTATCGCTGCCAAAAATAACACCCACTCCCTCTTTGATTTCATTCATAAGAGAAATTATCGGGTCTCTCCGTTTAATAAGCGAGATAATTCGCCTTGCCGCAGTTTCATCTGCACATATATTATAAAGTTGCGGCTCTCCGCTTATATCAACACTCGAATTATCAATATCCTCAATAAGTTCAAACAAGACTGTAAACAAAGGTAGAAGCGAGAGCAAATCTATACCTGCGGTTGCTATTATGCTTTGCATATAGGGTTTATTGAGTTGCCCTATTTCTTTATTTTTAATTCTGCTTGAGCAGATTTCGGTGAATTTTTCTAAAATGCCCGTACTTTCAAGATAATCGACCCTGATAATTCGGTTTCTTGCTCTGCCATCCGAAGTAATAACTATCAGCATTTTTGTGTTTTTACCTATAGGCAGAAGTTCGATTTTCTTTACTGTGATTTCTCTTTGTGCGACAAAACAAGTTATTGCAGGAAGGCCTGTTAAATCCGAAATTATTTTGCCCACACAGGATGGTATATGTTCAATATCGCAATTAATATCAGAAATTCTCTCATCAATAAATCTCTTTGCACTTTCGGATAGGTTCGCCCTTGGCATAAGCGAATTTAAGTAAAGACGCAAACCCGTATTTGTTGGAACTCTACCCGCAGATGTGTGCGGTTGTTCAAGAAAACCAAGTGCGCAAAGTTCACTCATTTCATTGCGAAGTGTTGCAGAGGATGGTGCATTTGCAATAAGCTCGGTTAATATTTTTGAACCTACAGGCTCACCAGTATCAATATAGCTTTTGATAATTGCCGAAAGAACTGCTTTCTTTCTCTCGGTAAGCTCCATTTAACCGCTCACCTCTTTTATGTTTTGTTAAGTTAGCACTCTCGTTTACCGAGTGCTAACAAGTATTATTATATGCACTTTTTTCCAAAAGTCAATAGTTTTTGAAAATTTTCTTTGACTTTCCCTGACTTTTACAAACTGTTCATATTTTCCCTACCACAAAAAATAAAAACGCAGTCAAACTGACTGCGTTTTAAAGTTACTTTTTAATCTCTTCAATATCGTACGGCGTTGTTTGATAAACAAAATAGTTAAGCCAATTTGAATAAAGAAGATTTGCATGAGAGCGCCACGAAACAACAGGGTTATTCTTCGGATTGTTATCCTTGAAATAATTTTTAGGTGGCTCTATCGGTAGCCCCTGCGACAAGTCGCGGGTATATTCATTAAGAAGCGTATCAGCATCATACTCCGAATGGCCTGTTATGAATATTTGCTTTCCGTTTTTAGTTGAAACAGCATAAAGTCCCGCTTCTTTAGAGGTTGATAGAATTTTTAACTCTTTTACCTTTTTAACATCGGCTATATCAACCGTTGTATGCCTTGAGTGAGGCACCATAAACTCATCATCAAAGCCCCTGAAAAGAATCGGGTTTTTATAATCCACTGTGTGCGGGAAAACACCGAAAAGCTTTTTATCAAGCGGTCTTTTATTTATACCGTAATGGTAATAAAGTGCCGCTTGAGCTCCCCAACAAATGTGGAATGTACTATGAACATGGGTTTTACTCCACTCCATTATCTCACAAAGCTCTTCCCAATACTCAACCTCTTCGAACTCCATCTTCTCAACGGGTGCGCCCGTTATAATCATTCCGTCAAAGGTGCGTTCTTTAACATCATCAAAGGTTTTATAGAATGCGAAAAGATGCTCTTCCGATGTGTTCTTTGAAATGTGGCTTTTAGTATGGATAAACTCTAAATCAACCTGCAAAGGAGAGTTACCGAGCAAACGAGAAAGCTGCGTTTCGGTTTCTATCTTTTTAGGCATAAGATTTAAAAGCAATATTTTAAGAGGACGAATATCCTGCGTTATGGCTCTTTTTTCGGTCATAACGAAGATGTTTTCATCATTGAGTATTTTAACTGCGGGAAGGTCATTAGGAATTTTTATCGGCATAATTTACCTACCTTTTAGTTTAATTAGATTTTATCAAGTGCCTGTTTAATATCTTCAATTAGGTCATCGGCATCCTCAATACCGCAAGAAAGACGAATAAGGTCAGGCGAGATACCTGCCGCCGCAAGTTCCTCATCATTCATCTGACGGTGTGTTGCATTTGCAGGATGCAAACAGCAAGACCTTGCATCAGCAACGTGGGTTTCAATAGCGATAATCTTAAGATTTTTCATAACGGTTTCTGCAGCCGTTCTTCCACCCTTAACGCCGAAACTGATTACACCGCAGCTACCGTTAGGAAGATACTTTTTAGCAAGTTCGTAATTCGGGTCGGACGGTAAATCAGGGTATCTTACCCAAGCGATTCTATCGTCCGCCTCGAGAGCTTTTGCTACTGCCAAACCATTTTCGCAATGCTTCTTCATGCGAAGATGCAAACTCTCAATACCGAGATTTATATAGTACGCATTTTGTGGTGACTGGATAGAGCCAAGGTCACGCATAAGCTGAGCGGTTGCCTTGGTTATATAAGCACCCTCAAGACCGAAACGCTCGGTATAGGTAACACCGTGATAGCTTTCGTCAGGTGTGCAAAGACCGGGGAATTTATCGGGATATTTAGTCCAATCAAATTTACCCGAATCAACGATACATCCACCAACACCGCTTCCATGACCATCGATATACTTTGTTGTTGAGTGGGTTACAATATCCGCACCAAACTCAAAGGGGCGACAGTTTACAGGGGTTGCAAAGGTATTATCAATAATAAGCGGAACGCCGTGAGCATGAGCTGCATTTGCAAACTTTTCAATATCAAGAACATTTAAAGCAGGGTTGGCTATTGTTTCGCCGAAAACCGCTTTGGTATTCTCTTTGAATGCGGCATTAAGCTCTTCTTCGCTACATTCAGGGGAAACGAATGTGAACTCAATTCCCATTCTCTTCATTGTTACAGCAAAGAGGTTATATGTTCCGCCATAGAGCGCGGAAGAAGCGACAACATGGTCACCACAAGAAGCGATATTAAACACCGAAAAGAAGGATGCCGCCTGACCTGAAGAAGTAAGCATAGCGGCAGTTCCGCCCTCAAGCTCGCAAATTTTAGCGGCAACAGTATCGCAAGTGGGGTTTTGAAGGCGAGAATAGAAATATCCCGCAGCCTCTAAATCGAAAAGCTTTCCCATTGCCTCACTTGTTTCATATTTAAAGGTTGTGCTTTGAATAATCGGAACCTGCCTTGGTTCACCGTTCCCGGGGGTATAACCTCCCTGAACACATTTAGTTGCTATTCTTTTGTTTTTCATAATAAATCATTCCAAACCAAATAATTTTTTAACGTTTATATTTAGTATACTCTCTTTTTCGCTCTCGTCAAGTCCTAAAGAAAGAAAATACTCTAATTCATCCTCATATTTCCACATTGGATAGTCGGTTCCAAAGAGCACTTTATCGGCTCCGTATCTGCGGATAAGCTCTATCGCTTTTTCCTTTTCCATAAAAGGAAAACACGAGCAGGTATCAACATAAAAGTTCTTATGCCCTGCAAGTTTTTCTTTAGCCTCATCCCACATAGACCAACCGCCAAGGTGGGCGCCGATAACGGTTAAATTGGTATAAATTTCTAATATAGGCAACATTCTGTTGGGGTTCGAATAATCGTATCTGCTATCCCCCGTATGCATTAAAATCGTGAGCCCTTTTTCCTCACAAAGCTCATATATTTTAAGGCAACGGTAATCATCAATTTTAAAGGCTTGAATATCAGGATGAAGTTTAACACCCTTGAGCCCTAGCTCTAAGAGGTGTTCAATATCACCCTTTATATCTTCACTTTCGGGATGCATCGTGCCAAGTCCTGTGAGTTTATCCGGATAGGCGGAAACCTCTTTTGCGATAAACTCATTTATGCTCTTAACTTGCTTAGGACTTGTTGCCACCGACTGAACGATAAATCTATCAACCCCTGCGGCAGTTCCCTTTTCTATCAGGTCACTCACAGTGCCCTTATAAACCGAATGGAGCGAATAAAAATTATCGGTTCCCGCAACAGCTCTTTCGGCTATTTTCTCGGGGTATATATGGCAATGCGAGTCAATACAATAATATTTATTATCTATCATTTTTTAAGACCTAGACGCTGCGCCGCATCCTCACGCATCTTATATTTAAGAATTTTACCTGCCGCATTCATCGGGAAGCTATCAACAAACTCGATATATCTCGGCACCTTATGACGAGCCATATGGGAAGCGACATACTCTCTCATTTCTTCAACCGACATTTCTTCGCCGTCTTTAAGAATAATGCAAGCCATAATTTCTTCGCCGTATTGCTTATCGGGAACGCCGATAACCTGAACATCACGCACCTTATCACAGGTATAGATAAATTCTTCAATTTCTTTAGGATAGATATTCTCGCCGCCGCGGATAATCATATCCTTAAGTCTACCTGTTATGCGGTAATTTCCGTCCGCATCACGACAAGCAAGGTCACCCGTATGAAGCCATCCATCCTCATCAATAGCCTCTGCGGTTGCTTTAGGCATCTTATAATAGCCCTTCATTATATTATATCCACGGGCAACAAACTCTCCGTTAACTCCGTCAGGACAGTCCTCCCCTGTTTCAGGGTCAACTATCTTACATTCAACATTAGCGAATGCGCTGCCGACAGTTTCGGTGCGAACTGCAAGTGAATCATAGTAACTGCTCATAGTACAACCGGGACTTGCCTCGGTTTGACCATAAACCGACACAATTTCCTTCATATTCATAACAACGGTTGCCTTTTTCATAAGGTCCTCAGGACAGTTAGCACCCGCCATAATACCAACACGAACATACGAAAAATCTGTTTTCTCAAAATCGGGATGCTGCATCATAGCGATAAACATAGTTGGAACGCCATTAAATGCAGTTATATGCTCATTATGAACACAAGCAAGTGCAGGCTTGGGTGAAAAATACGGAAGCGGATACATTGTTGCACCATGCGTCATAGAAGCGGTCATTGAAAGCACCATCCCAAAACAGTGGAACATAGGCACCTGAATCATCATTCTATCTGCCGTCGAAAGTTCCATATGGTCGCCGATATACTTACCGTTGTTTACAACATTATAATGTGTTAACATTACGCCTTTAGGGAAGCCTGTTGTTCCCGAAGTATACTGCATATTGCAAACATCGTTTTTATCAACAGCTGCCGCCATTCTTCTAACCTCGGAAAGTGGCACTTGTGAAGAATACTCAAGCGCTTCGTTCCAGGTAAGGCATCCCTTTTGTCTGAAACCGACTGTTATTGCATTACGAAGGAACGGCAAACGCTTACTGTGAAGCGGTGAGCCGGGTTTTGTGCTTTCAAGTTCGGGACAAAGTTCGGCTATAATTTCCCCGTATTTACAGTCCTTACCGCCCTCGGTCATAATAAGGGTATGGGTATCCGACTGCTTGAGCAAATACTCAATTTCGTGAATTTTATACGCAGTATTAACAGTAACAAGAACTGCGCCGATTTTAACCGTTGCCCAAAACGCAATATACCACTGCGGAACATTAGATGCCCAAACAGCAACATGTGTTCCCGCTTTAACGCCAAGTGCGATAAGGGTACGTGCAAAGGTATCAACATCGTCACGAAACTCGCTATATGTTCTTGTATAATCAAGAGTGGTATATTTAAATGCATATTGGTCAGGGAATTCTTCAACCATTCGGTCAAGAACATCCGAGAAGGTAGCATCAATAAGCAAATCCTTGTCCCAAACATACTTACCTGTGTGAGCACGGTTATAATAGAGTGCCGACTCATTTTTAGAGGTATCTCCAAACTGCTTCATAAAGTTGACAAACTGTGAGAAAATGATTTCAATATCATCAAGCTCTTCGCACCATTTAGGGTCCCACTCGAGCGAAACAAATCCGTCATAATTTATCGAACGAAGACCTGCCATCATTTCGCCGATAGGCAAATTACCCTCACCTATAAGGCAAAATCTGGGTTTGCCATCAACCATTTCGGCATCCTTGATATGAACATGCTTAATATATGCGCCAAGGTTTTTAATAGTATCCTCGGGTTGCTCGTTCACATAGAAATAGGGCGAATGCATATCCCAAAGTGCTGCAACGTTATCACACGCAAAACGGTTAAGCATATCGCGAAGGAACGAGGTATCCGAGAAGATACCCGAAGTTTCGATAAGCAAAACCACTTTATTTTTCTCAGCCTTTTCTAAAACCGCATTTATAATCTCGGCAGTTGCCTCAACTCCGCAAGGAATATCCTCTACATCGTTTGAATGGATGCGGACATAAGGAATTTTGAGATTAGCCGCAATATCTATACAACGGGAAATCTCATCAATACATTCATCCTTTGCCGATTTATCAGCAGGGTTGCATATAGCATCTATACAAGGAATTTTTAAATTCATTTCATAAAGCTTTCTCACTGTTGCCGCAGTTGTATAATCATGGAAAGAACCGTTAGGCTCGGTGAAAAGGCGGTTTTTTATATTATGAAGCTCTATTCCCTGAAACTTTAAATCTTTAGCTATTTCACAAAACTCTTCAAAAGTATTGTTATGCCAACCCTTTGTTGAAAACGAAAGTTTCATAAGGTTTATGCCTCCTCGTAAACTATTTTATTAATTGCATTAAGATATGCTCTGATACTAGCTCCTATTATATCGGTTGAAATACCATTGCCCGAATAAAGCTTACCTTCACTTCTGAGCTTTACAAGAGCCGAGCCCATAGCTTCTTTACCCTCAGTTACCGACTGAATTTGGAAATCATCCAACTCATAGTGGTGGCCGATAATTTGTTCAATAGCAAGGAAAGCAGCATCAATAGGTCCGTCACCGATACAAATACCGTCTATTTCCTTATCGCCCTTTTGCAATTTGATTTGGGCAGTTGATGAAATAACATTTCCACTATTTAAAACATAACTTACTAATTTATATGTAGGCTCAACCTGCAAAGCAACGCTTGCAATGATTGCTTCAAGTTCTTTCGAGCCAACGTTCTTCTTTTCGGCTACTCGGCAAAATTCTTCATAAACATTTTCGCTATCCTCTTCGGATAAATCATAGCCGAGTTTTATTGCGGCTGCAACAACTGCTTCTTTATCATCATTAGCATCAAGGCGAATACCAAGTTCATCACCTGTTGCAACGGTAACAGCTGATTTTGCGTTTTTAGAATTAGCGTTAACCCAAGCGATTTGCTTAACAATTCTATTAAGCTCGGTATATTTAACATCACTCTCAAATCCGCAAGTGTTTCCACAATTCTTTATCATACCAACAAAGCTTTCAAGTGAGGTTATATCGCCCTCAACACAGGTTTTAACAACATCGGCACCGCTATTTGTTGCTAAAACTGCACATGCATTTGCAAGACCGTTCTTGTTGTTGCAACTAACTCCAACTGTAATCTCATCGCCTGCTGCCTTCTTAATTTTTCCAACAAATTCTGCAAATTTATCCGGCATTGTTTCGGCTGCATCATCGCAAACAGTAACAGTTTTTGCTCCGCTTTCTACTGCTTTTTTGATAACCTCATTCAAAAAATCAATTTCGGCGCGTGTTGCATCAACCATACAAAACTCAACATCATTGCATTTTGAAGCCGCACAGGAAACAAGTTCACCAACAAGTTCTAACATTTTAGGCGCCTTAATATGACATGTATATTCCATTCCAACGGGTGACATCGGAAGTTCTATTCTTATTCTTGGCTTCACGGTATTGCAAAGTGCTTCACAGGTAGCGGTTACGCTTTCTTTTGTTTTACCACCCGCAACCGAAATCACGCTGTTTTTAATGAAAGATGAAACTGTTTTGATAAGCAAGGTATCAGTTTTAACATTTTCAATCTCGGGGAATTCAACAATATCAACCTGCAAATTTGAAAGTTGCCTTGCAATTTCAATTTTCTCCTTAAAAGTGAAGTTTGCATTTTCGCGACTCAATGTACTGTCTGCAATAATAATTTTTTTCATAATTTTCTACCTTTTTCCTTTCTGATTTAAGTAGAGTTTTGATGAAAACAAAAAGCCCTGAGGCAGTTTAAACTACCTCAGGGACGAAATTACTTTCGCGGTACCACCCTGATTACCGTTCATAAAACGGCCACTCATCAAGACTCCAACAAGCCTTTTGCCATGATAACGGGACAAGCCGTAGCAACTTAATATAATTTCAGCCGCTCTGCTCGAGAATGAGACTTGATTTATTCTTCTACTATCGGCTCACACCAAACCGCCGACTCTCTGAAAGTTCCAGAATAAACAATAATTCCTTCAACGCATTTAATAAAAGTATTATACCACATTATTTAGTTTTGTCAAGTATTTCATTATTAGTTAATTTCGTAAATCCAACCAAATGTATCCTCGATTTTGCCCCACTGAATACCTGTTAAGGTGTCATAAAGCTTTTGGGTAACAGCGCCAATTTCGCCGTTGTTGATGATAAACTTCTTATCCTTATAAAGAAGCTCACCTATAGGAGAAACAACTGCTGCAGTTCCGCAACCCCAAGCCTCTTTAAGAGTACCGTTTTCGAGTGCTTCGCCTAATTCGTCAACACTCAAAAGTCTCTCGCTTACCTTGAAGCCTTCTTTTTTGAGAACTTCAATGCAAGATTTACGAGTAATACCAGGAAGAATTGAGCCTGTGAGCGCAGGTGTTACAATTTCATCACCTATCATAAACATAACGTTCATAGCGCCAACTTCTTCGATATACTTTCTCTCAACACCATCGAGCCAAAGAACTTGTGAATAGCCCTGCTTTTCAGCCTTTTCACCCGCTCTGTTACTTGCGGCATAGTTACCGCCGCATTTAGCGTAACCTGTACCGCCGCGAACAGCTCTAACATCCTCGGACTCAATCATAATTTTAACAGGGTTAATACCCTCTTTATAATAACTACCAACAGGAGATGCAATTATAACGAACTTTGCATTATTAACTGCATGAACACCTAAGGATTCATCGTTACCGAACATAAAGGGACGAAGATAAAGAGAAGTGCCTTCTGCAGAAGGTGTCCAATCCTGTTCAACCGATACAAAAGTATCTAAGATTTGCATTGCATCCTCTTCGGGAATTTGTGGAAGACAAAGTCTTTCAGCCGAATTATTCATTCTGCGAACATTCTCGATAGGACGGAACATTTGCACCTTGCCGTCCTTTCTGCGGTATGCCTTAAGACCCTCGAAAATCTCGGAGCCGTAATGCAACACAGTTGAAGCCGGATGCAAGGAAATATTCTCAAAAGGAACAATTTTAGCGTTATGCCAACCTTCTTCCTTAGAATAATCCATAACAAACATATGGTCAGTAAAAATCTTGCCGAAGCCTAAGGTAGAGCTATCGGGCTTTGCCTTAGGAGTTGTTGTTTTAATAATTTCTATATTCATTCTTAACATCTCCAAAAATATTAGTTTTGTGCACCTATTTGCATTGCCTTAAGGTTAGTATCAAGCATATCGGCACGCTTTGCGGAAATTACCTTTTTAAGCGCAGTTACAACGCTTTCCTCGGCAAAATCCTTGA
>JAZUMI010000070.1:0-5093 GCA_045603505.1 Acutalibacteraceae bacterium | reverse complement strand
AATTCATCGGTCAAGATAAACTTTGTGAAGTATGTCCGTTTTCTTCGCATAAACTATGCCAAAGAATTGCTTGAAACCACCGATAAAAGCATAGTTGATATATCCCTCGAAGCAGGGTTTGATTGCCTTAGAAGTTTTAACAGAGTTTTCAAGGAAGAAACCGGAACAACACCGCTTAAATATAAGAAAAATTTAATATTGAATATCGAAAAATGAATAATTTCGGTGTCGGCTTTGCCGACTTAATATAAGTCGTGCCATAGGCACACATTGATTATTCATCATTCATTATTCAATCTTATTTACATAAAAATAAACCCTCGGGAAATTCCCGAGGGTTTTGATTTTAACTAATTACTTAAGGTTTGCCTTAAGGGTTTCGAGCTGTTCGCGGAGTTCTGCAGGGAGTCTGTCACCAAACTTCTTGTAGTGCTCTTCGATTTCAGCAGCTTCCTTAGTCCAAACTTCCTTATCAACCTCTAAGATGCTCTTTAAGGTTTCGATATCCATATCTAAATCGGTAAGGTCGATATCTTCAGGCTTCGGAACATAACCAATAGCGGTTTCAGTAGCATCAGCCTTGCCTTCGCAACGGTCGATAATCCAGTTGAGAACACGCATATTGTCACCAAATCCGGGCCATACGAAGTTGCCTTCGTCATCGGTACGGAACCAGTTAACATTGAAGATTTTAGGAGCCTTATCGCCAAGCTTCTCGCCCATTTCAAGCCAATGCTTGAAGTAGTCTCCCATATGATAGCCGCAGAAAGGAAGCATAGCCATCGGGTCACGGCGAACAACACCTACTGCACCTGCAGCGGCAGCTGTTGTTTCAGAAGCCATAGCCGAACCTACGAATACACCGTTAACCCAATCCTTTGATTGATATACAAGCGGAGCGCACTTAGCACGTCTACCACCAAATACAATAGCCGAAATCGGAACGCCTGCGCCCTTATCAAACTCTTCAGAGATGCAGGGGCAATTCTTTGCAGGAGCGGTGAAACGAGAGTTGGGGTGGGCCGCATAGGTTGACTTATCAGCCTTGTTGAACTTAGAAGCATCCCAAGGATTACCCTTCCAATCAAGTGCATTCTCCGGAAGATTCTTGTTGAGGCCTTCCCACCAAACTGTGTTATCATCAAGATTTAAGCAAACGTTAGTGAAGATGGTATCCTTCTTTGTGCTTTCAAGAGCATTGAAGTTAGAATGCTCGTTAGTTCCGGGAGCAACACCGAAGAAACCGTTTTCGGGGTTGATAGCATAAAGTCTGCCATCGGGACCTATCTTCATCCAGGAGATATCATCGCCAACGGTCCAAATCTTGTAACCCTTCTTGCGAAGATACTCGGGAGGAATAAGCATAGCAAGGTTGGTCTTTCCGCAAGCGGAGGGGAAAGCAGCAGCGATGTACTTAACCTCGCCTTGTGGATTCTCAAGACCTAAGATGAGCATATGTTCAGCCATCCAGCCCTCTTTCCATCCCTGGTAAGAAGCTATACGGAGTGCAAAGCACTTTTTACCGAGAAGAACGTTACCGCCGTAACCAGAGTTAACAGAAATAATAGTGTTATCCTCAGGGAAGTGGCAGATATATCTCTTCTCAGGGTCAATATCGCAACGGCTGTGAAGACCGCGTACCCAGTCATTACTGTCGCCAAGAACATCAAGAACTTCAAGGCTAACGCGGGTCATAATAATCATATTAAGAACAACGTAAACCGAATCGGTTACCTCAATACCGATTTTAGCAATCGGAGAGCCAATTGGACCCATTGAATAAGGAATTATATACATAGTGCGGCCCTTATAGGAATCCTTAGCTATGCTATAAAGTTTTTCATACATTTTTGCAGGGTCTTCCCAGTTGTTAGTTGGACCTGCATCCTCTTTTTTGCTTGTGCAGATAAAGGTTCTATCCTCAACACGAGCAACGTCGTTAGGATTAGTTCTGTGAAGATAGCAACCGGGAAGCTTTTCATCGTTGAGCTTTTCTAACTCTCCGAGTCTTACAGCCTCAGCGCGAAGCTCTTCAATCTGCTCCTGCGTTCCATCAACCCAAACTACTTTATCAGGGCTTAAAAGAGTTTGCATTTCTTCTAACCACTTGATAACGGTTTTGTTGTTTGTCATAGTTTTCTACTCCTTTGTTATATTGATTAAATTATAAACTTTTTGCGGCAAATACAATTTCCACCAAGATATAGTATATAGTATTTTTTTGCAAAAATCAACACACTTTGCGAAAAAATTAACAATAATTTAATTTTTTATGGAATTATATCAATTTTATATTTGCTATTTATAATATAATATGCTAAAATATACGAGAAATTTTTATTGCGAGGTAACATTATGAGAACTATTATTTCGGTAATCGGAAAGGATACTGTTGGTATCATTTCCAAGGTAAGCGCAGTTTGCACTGAATGCAACGCGAATATTGTTGATATCACTCAGTCGGTTTTACAGGATATGTTTGTTATGGTTATGCTAACCGAGATATCCGCTCTTAACTGCTCTTTCGGTGAGTTTTCGGATAAGATGAAGGCTCTCGGAGAAGAAATCAACACCGATATCCGCGTTATGCACGAGGATATTTTTAACTCAATGCACAGAATTTAAGGAGATACCAAATGATAAATCTCAACGATATAATGGAAACCATAAATATGATACAGTCGGAAAATCTCGACATTCGTACCATAACTATGGGTATTTCACTTCTTGACTGTATTGACCCGGACGCCGAAAAGGCTTGCGAGAAAATTTATAACAAAATAACCCGTCTTGCAGGTAATCTTGTCAAAGTGGGTGAAGATATCGAGCGCGAATACGGAATACCGATTATAAATAAGAGAATTTCGGTGACACCGATTTCTATGCTTCTCGGTGCATCAGGCGGCAACCCTGTTTTATATGCAAAGGCTCTTCAAAGGGCGGCCGATGCAACTGGTGTTAACTTTATTGGTGGATACTCGGCTCTCGTTCACAAGGGCTTCTCGGCAGGAGATATTGAACTAATCAAATCCATTCCCGAGGCATTGAGTGTTACAACCAACGTTTGCTCATCGGTTAATATCGGCTCAACCAAAGCCGGCATCAATATGGATGCGGTAAAACTTATGGGCGAGGTTGTTCGTGAAGCCGCTGAAGTAACAAAAGACCGCGACTGTATCGGTTGCGCAAAATTGGTTGTTTTCTGCAATGCTGTTGAGGATAATCCGTTTATGGCGGGTGCTTTCCACGGCGTTGGAGAGCCTGACTGCGTTATTCACGTTGGCGTTTCGGGTCCGGGTGTTGTGCAGTCAGCAATTAAGAAATGTCCTGACGGAACACTTGATGAAATCGCCGAAATTATAAAGAAAACTGCATTTAAAATTACAAGAATGGGTCAACTGGTTGGTACCGAGGCTTCAAAACGCCTTGGCGTTCCATTCGGTATAGTAGACCTCTCCCTTGCCCCCACCCCTGCGGTTGGCGACTCGGTGGCTCATATTCTTGAAGAAATGGGACTTGGCCGTTGCGGTATACACGGAACAACCGCCGCACTTGCTATGCTTAACGATGCGGTTAAGAAGGGTGGCGTTATGGCATCCTCTTCGGTTGGCGGACTTTCGGGCGCATTTATCCCCGTTAGCGAAGATGCGGGTATGATAACCGCCGCTCGTTCGGGCGACCTTGTTATAGAAAAGCTTGAGGCTATGACCGCTGTTTGCTCGGTTGGTCTTGATATGATAGTAATTCCGGGTGACACACCTGCCGAAACTATTTCGGCTATTATTGCCGATGAGGCGGCTATCGGTATGGTTAACTCAAAGACCACTGCCGTTCGTGTTATCCCTGCCATCGGCAAGAAGTCGGGCGAGGAGCTCGAATTCGGAGGACTTTTAGGCTCGGGACCCGTTATGAATGTTAACACAAACTTTTCCCCTAAGAAGTTTATTGACAGGGCAGGAAGAATCCCCGCTCCAATGCAAAGCCTTAAAAACTAAAATAAATCTTTACAAGCCGCGAAATGCGGCTTTTATTTTTTTGTTGACATTTTAGTCTATTAGTGATAGACTAAAAACAGAAAGTCTATTGCCAATAGACAAAAAGAGGTGCTTTATAATGAATGAAATTACTTTAGGCGCTATTGAAACCCGATTTGCTAAGCTTGTTTGGGAAAACGAGCCGCTTTCCTCAAAAAGACTTGTTGAGCTTTGCGAGAAAGCATTTAATTGGAAACGCACCACAACTTATACTGTTTTGAAAAAGCTATGCGATAAAGGTCTTTTCAAAAATGAAAAGGGGCTTGTTAGCAAGGTCCTTTCAAAAGAGGAGTTTTATTCTCTTAAAAGTGAGAAGTTCGTTGAAGATTCTTTTTCGGGCTCTCTCCCCGCCTTTCTCGCGGCCTTCACCTCAAGAAAGAAGTTAACTAAAAAGGAAATAGATGAAATTAAACTTTTAATTGAAAACTATGAGGAGGGATAGCTATGAAAGAAATCTTTCTTCAAACTGTTAATATGAGCATAACTTGTGCTTGGATAGTTTTAGGTATACTCATTGCAAGACTCCTGTTAAAAAAGGCTCCGAAATGGATAAGCGTTGCGCTTTGGGGTATTGTTGCAATAAGACTTGTCCTCCCCTTTTCGCTTGAAAGCATTTTCAGCATCATTCCAAGCGGAAAAACCATATACACCGATGTTTATATTTCAAGGCCCTATATTGAAACGGGCTTTACAGGTGTTGACAGGGTTATAAATAATGACCTTGTGGGCATTGCCGGTGTTACGGTGGAATATAATTTTTATGATAAATTGATGCTTGCACTCGGAATTGCTTGGATAGTTGGCATTGTTATTATGCTTGCCTATGCTCTTATTTCATATCTAAAGATTACACGCCAAGTTAAAATTTCTATAAACACACACGATAATGTTTATATTTGTGATGCTATAGAAACTCCTTTCATTTTAGGAATTATAAAACCTAAAATTTATCTTCCCTCTACCATAACCGAAAATAAAGAATATGTTATTGCTCACGAAAAAGCGCATATTAGACGGGGCGATCATTTATGGAAACCGTTCGGCTTTTTACTTCTTTCA
>JAZUMI010000069.1:0-2555 GCA_045603505.1 Acutalibacteraceae bacterium | reverse complement strand
ACAAGTATTTTAGCAACATTTGATATAAGCTGCAAAATTGTTTCGGAATTTGTTATAACATATTTTCTGCCGTCAACCTCTAAAAGTATTCTGTATTTAGCTTGTACAAAATAGCTGAACAGCTGTGGAAGTGCAGTAAGTATTACAATTCCAAAAATCACACCGGTCCCAATTGCAGTCGGCACAATATACTCATACACCAGGGCGATTAAAAGTACGATAATCGCATATATTACGCCAACTTTAACATAGTAGCTGTGTGTTGCCGAGATAACAGAGCTTACCTTGTTATGATTTTTCTCGGCTACAGGCTTATATAATGCCTGTGTGGTAGCAAGTCCTACCCCTGACTCAAGCAAAAGCATATACACAAAAATCTGCTTTATTGTAGACAGAACACCATTAACCTCCGAACCGAAATTTTCAAGATACAGTCTTGGAAGAAGAAAGCTCAGGGCAATCAAGACAACTTGATACAACACGCCTGACAATAAGTTGTATTTGATTCTGTTATCTTTTGTTGCCACTTTGAGCGCACCTCCTATTTTTAAACTCTGTTTTCTATATAATATTCTGTTGCATTTTCTTTATGTATTATTTTAGCTGGATTTCCTATCACAATACTGTGAGAGGGAACATCGAAATTTACAAAGGTCAAAGGTGCAATCATTACATCCTCGCCAATTTTTATATTGCCTACAACAACCGAGTTCGTTCCAATCCAACAATTACCGTCAAACGTTGGTGCACCGCATCGTACACCACGGTTTTCATATCCTATGGTTACTCCCGTTCCTATATTCATATTTTTTCCTAAGACTGCTTCCGGGTGTATAATAACTCTGCCGCTATGACCTATATAAAATCCTTCGCCGATTTTTGTCCGTGCCGGAATTTGTATATGGGTTTTATAAGACCTGAGTTTTAGCTTAACTGTATAGTATAACTTCAAAGGCTTGAATTTGCAGTTTTCTGCCTTTCTGAAGAGTGCAATATACTTAAGCTCTGTCGGTCTAAAAAGCCTTCGGGTAAAACTTTCGCCCTTTTCGCCATAGTATCTATATAAATCCTTTGAAAACTTATCATTCATAATTTATCTTCCTTACGGAGCTTTTTTCTCCAAAAATATTTTTCTTGTAACAAAATTGTATATCGGAACAAAAACAAGAGCAAAAACCTTAGCCCAAAGATAGTATGCGGTCATTATTTCTGTTCCAAGCCACATTATAAATTGATTTAATAAAAGTCCGCCAATGCTAAGAGCAACAAACACTATAAATTCTTTTACCTTACTGTTTTCACTGCCCTTAAAAACAAATAGCATACTTAAAATGTAATTTGCTATAACTGATACCGAGAAAGCTACCGCCGATGCTACAAGAACATCAACGTGCATAAATTCTTTCAAAAGCATCAGCACAGCCAAATCAATCAGGGTTGCAATTACACCGACAATGCCGAATTTAATCAGTTGTATTATAAGTTTTTTCACTTATCTTCACCTTTTAAATCTTTTTCATATATTCTTTATAAAAAATTTCTGCAGATGCTTCTGGGAGTGCTTTTGAATAATACCACCCCTGAATATAATCACAGTCGCTTTCAGATACCAATGTGTTTTGTTCTTCTGTTTCAACGCCTTCGCATACAACTTTAAGATTAAGATTGTGCATTAACGATATAATTCCCCAAAATAGTTTTTTTCCGCTTTCTTTTTCAGAGAGCAGAAGAACTTCTCTGTCGATCTTTACTATATCGATGGGATACTCACCCAAACTTATCAATGATGTATAACCACTACCAATATCATCTAATGCAATGCGAAATCCCAGTTCCTTCGCCTTTATGATATTATCTCTTGCAACATCTAAGTTTTTCTCGATAGCATCTTCGGTAATTTCCATTATCAGTTTGCTTCTGTCAAATTCGTACCTTTCTGCAATATCTTTTATTTTGGCAACAAAATCCTTTTCGGATATAGTGATTCGCGTAAAATTACAAGATATTGTAATCTCTTTAAAATCTGTTTTAGCCCATTTACTTAGCTTATCGCAAACCATTTCAAACATATAATAATCGAACTTAATTATCAATCCGGATTTTTCCATTACGCCTATATATTTTCCGGGCATAATAACTTCACCCTCTGACGTTTCCCATCTTGACAAAGCTTCGCCTGATACAATCCTCTTAGTTTTGTTATCAACGATAAATTGGAGATGCATCTTAAACTCTTTATTTTTTAATCCATATCTTATTTTGTTAAGAAGAAGCTTCTCGTTCGTGCGATTCTTTATGCCAGATAAAATGTCAATTAAATTTTTAAAAAATTTCTTACTCATTTTTCATACCTCATCTTTTTTAGATTATTACGATATAACATGTAAGGTGCTGTTTTTATGTAAAAAACAAACAGAGCTGCAACAATCAAAAGTCTACATCCCGACTTTGTATCATTGCAGCTGGACTGGCATAGTTTAAAACCTTAGCCTCTTTGCTTTGCGTCACCGGTTTTCACCGATTTTGCTAAATATTGAACTTAAAATAAGTTTACC
>JAZUMI010000068.1:0-17773 GCA_045603505.1 Acutalibacteraceae bacterium | reverse complement strand
GATGTTATATTTAAGGCAACAAATGTTGATGGTGTTTATGATAGTGACCCCAAACAAAATCCCAATGCAGTTAAGTTTGATACACTTTCTCATCTTGATGTTCTTCAAAAGGGACTTCACGTTATGGATAGCACCGCAGCTTCACTTTGTATGGATAACGGAATTGAGATTTTAGTATTTAATCTTGATAATCCTGATAACATAGTAAAGGCTATGATTGGTGAACATAACGGAACATTGGTTAAATAATTTTTAGGAGAATATTTATGAACGAATTAATTAAAAACACCGAAGAAAGAATGGAAAAAACTGTTGCAGTTTTAGAGCGTGACTATAAGTCTATAAGAGCTGGCAGAGCTAATGCTTCTGTTCTTGATAGGGTATCGGTTGATTATTATGGTTGCCCAACACCTATTCAGCAAATGGCGGCAGTATCAATTCCTGAACCGAGAACACTTGTTATTCAACCTTGGGATGCTTCTACTCTTAAGGACATTGAAAAAGCGATATTAACTTCAGATATAGGTATTAATCCTCAAAATGATGGTAGGGTTATCCGTCTTTCTTTTCCGCCTCTTACTGAGGAGAGAAGAAAGGAAATAGTTAAGGAAGTTAAGAAAACAGCGGAAGATAGCAAGGTTGCTATCCGCAATACAAGAAGAGATGCGCTTGAAAAATTAAAGGGTCTTAAAAAGGCTAACAGCATCACTGAAGATGATGAGGCTAACGGCGAGAAGAAAATTCAAAATCTCACCGATAAGTTCTGCAAGGAAATAGATAACCTTTCCGCATCAAAAGAGAAGGAAATAATGGAGATATAGTATGTTCGAAGCTTTCAAATTCGTTATGGCTAAGCCGGTATGGAGTAGTAATAACGAAAACGAGCAAAATAAAACATTAGAATTTTATACTAATATTTCAAAAGAGCCCGGTAGCAAATTATTTGTTGCCGGGTTGGTATCTTTCAGTGTGTTTGTTAACGGAAAATTTGTTGCGTTTGGGCCAGCAAGGGCGGCGCACGGATTTTATAAGGTTGATGAAATATTATTGGATGATTTTTTAGAAGAAACGACAAATAAAATTTGCATTAGAGCGTGCGGCTATAATGCAAATTCATTTTGTTATCTTGCAGGTCAACCTTTTGTATGCGCTGAAATTATTTGTAATGGAAATGTAATTGCAGCAACGGGTTATAATTTTGAAGCAAGTGAAGTTAAAAGCAAAATAAGAAAAGTACCGCGTTATTCTTTTCAACGAACATTTTGCGAGGTTTATGATTTTGAAAAGCAAAATTTGGAAGTGAAACTTATAGAAACTGGCGGTGGTAAGTTTTTAAAAAGGGATGTTCCATATCCTGATTATAAACAAATTTTTGCATTAAAAACGCTAATTTCAGGTGATATAAATTATTCCGGAAAAGAAAGTTATTATTGTCCAAGAGAAATTAAAAATATAGGTCCGCTTTTAACAGGATTCACTGAGAAAGAATTTGAATATGCACCACATAAAGAATATCAAAAAATTGATTTTGGTGAGGCTCGTCCTGAAATCTTGGATGTTTATGATTTTGAAATCGAAAAAGATTCTTATTTAGATGTTGATATGGGCAAAAGTCAAACGGGATTGTTTTCGTTTGATGTGGAGTTTTTAGAAGAAGGAACTTTATTTGTTGCCTTTGGTGAATGTTATTTCAATGGTGAGATGGATTGGCGCAAGGATTATAACAATCTACACTTGCAACAAAATGAGGTCGATTGGGCAAAGGAAGTGCTCAATGTTATACCCATTAAAGCAAAAAAAGGTGTGTATCGTTTTGTTTCGGCAGAGCCGTATGTTATGCAATATGTTAGATTTGTTGCTTCATCATCAAAACTTAAAATAAAGAATTTTTCTCTTTTAGAAATTGCATTTCCCGAAGAAAAAATTACCTATAATTGCGAAGTGAATGATAATGAAATAAAAGAAATATACGATGCGGCACTGTTATCATTCAGAGCAAATTGTCTTGATATTTATATGGATTGTCCTTCGCGCGAGCGTGCTGGCTGGCTGTGTGATTCTTTCTTTATTGCAAGAACTGAGAAACTGCTAACGGGTAAATCGGTTGTAGAAAAGGCTTTTTTAGGGAATTTCTTATTGCCTGAAAAATTTGAGCATATACCCGATGGAATGTTACCAATGTGTTATCCGGCGGATTTCTTTAACGGCGAATATATTTCTACATGGGCTATGTGGTATGCTCTCGAGCTTTATGAATATTTTGGACGCACAAATGATTATGAAATAATTGCTGTTGCCAAAGAAAAGTTATATAAACTTTTAAAATATTTCAAAGGCTTTGAAAATGAGTTGGGTTTGCTTGAAAAATTGCCCGGTATCTTTATAGAGTGGTCACATGCAAATCATCTTACAGAAGATATCTCTTTTCCCGCAAATATGGTTTATGCGGCTTTTAAATCGGTTTTAGGCGTTCTTTATCAAGATGATGTGTTAATTGAGGAAGCACGTTTTCTTAGAAAAACCATAGCAAAGTTATCGCTTACAGAATCAGGATTTTTTGGTGATAATGCCATTCGGCAAAATGGAAAAATTGTTTTAACTAATGAGCGAACCGAAGCGTGTCAATATTACGCATTTTTCTTTAATGTTGCAAGTAGGGAAGAATATCCTGATTTATGGCAAACACTTGTTGAGGATTTTGGTATTGATAGGGCTAAAATAGGGAAATTTGATGAAATATATCCGGCAAACTCCTTTATAGGTAATTATTTACGAATGGAATTGCTCCTTAGATATGGTTATACTGATATGTTAAAGAAGAGTATTAAAGAATATTTCTTATATATGGCACGAACAACAGGCACTCTGTGGGAACATAATACTCAAAGGGCAAGTTGCAATCACGGTTTCGCCTCATATGTTGCTTATTGGATTTCGAAATTAAATTAGTTTTGGAAGTGTTTTATATTGTTTTTTAAGAAGAAAGAAAGTGCGCAGGAGCGTGTATTGCCAACCCATATTGCGATAATAATGGATGGTAACGGAAGATGGGCGAAAAAGCGTTCATTACCCCGTACCGCAGGTCACGCTGCGGGTTCAAGCAACTTTAAAAGTATTGCGCGATATTGTAATAAAATAGGACTTAAGTATTTAACGGTTTATGCCTTTTCAACTGAAAACTGGAAAAGACCGAAAGATGAAGTTGATAACATTATGAATATTCTTCGCGATTATCTTAAGGATGCTAAAAATTTCAAGGATGAGAATATCAAGGTTAAGTTTAT
Organism: Acutalibacteraceae bacterium; assembly: GCA_045603505.1. Lineage (GTDB taxonomy): Bacteria > Bacillota > Clostridia > Oscillospirales > Acutalibacteraceae > UBA737. The sequence continues at coordinate 14,489 of JAZUMI010000068.1, read as the reverse complement.
AGGCGATTTAGAACCGCTTGCCGATGATATAAAAGAACTTATTGCGGATGCCGAAAAGGAATCGGAGGATGCCACAGGTCTTTGGCTTAATATTGCTCTTAATTATGGTGGCAGAGATGAAATCAAGAATGCCGTTAAAAAAATAGTTAATGAGGGAATATCCGCTGAGGATATAACTGAGGATACAATCAGTGAGAGGTTATATACTGCGGGTCAACCCGACCCCGATTATATAATTAGGCCGAGCGGCGAGTTTAGATTATCCAACTATTTAATCTGGCAGTCGGCTTACGCTGAATATTGGTTTTCAGATGTTTTGTGGCCCGATTTTAAGCCGCGTCACCTTGAAAAAGCAATAGAAGAATATAATCGCCGTAACAGAAGATTCGGCGGAGTATAAGCAAACACGAATAATCCCAACCTGATTTTAAAGGAGATTTTTATGAAAACAAGAATTATGTCTGGTGTGGTTATGGGCGCAATAGTTGCGGCTATGCTCACTTTAGGACTTCTTTGGAACAGTATAGTAATTGTTATAGGCTTAGCAATTCTTTGTGCAATAGCTTGTTATGAACTTTTGCATAATGCTGCAGGTATTGAAGATAAATTTTCACTAATAGGTGCTTGTGTTTTATCGGCAGTTGCGGTGCTTTGTTATCCATATCTTCATTTTTTTAATGCAGCGGCAACAGTATATTTTGTTTTTGCTGCATTTATGGTACTTAAAAATCATAAAGATTTTTCGCTTTCACATATTGCAATACTTTGCGCACTTCCTATAGCTATAAGTTATTCTTTCTTTAGCCTTGCGTGTCTTGCAATAGAAAGTGAAAAGTTATATGCATTATTGCTTCTCATTAATGTTTCAAGCGTGTGTGATATGGGAGCATATTTTGTTGGTGTTACTTTGGGTAAGCATAAATTATGCCCTGAGCTTAGCCCTAAAAAAACGGTTGAGGGTGCAATAGGAGGTATTGTATCAAGCCTTATTGTTTCGCTGATACTAGGCATTTGTTATAGCAAAAATTTACTGCTTTTATTACCATCAACAGTTGTATTGTGTATAGTTGGTATGGTTGGTGACCTTTTTGCATCTTCGATTAAAAGGTCGGTAGGTTTAAAAGATTATGGAAATCTTATCCCGGGTCATGGCGGTATACTTGATAGGTTTGACAGTATACTTATGATAACCCCATTACTTTGCTCACTTTTCTTACATGGTGTGATTTAATGAAGAATATAGTTATATTAGGTTCAACAGGTTCTATAGGAACACAAGCCTTAGAGGTTGCAAGAAAGCATAGTTTTAAAATAGAGGCACTTGCGGCAGGAAAAAATATTAAATTGCTCGAGGAACAAGCGCGTGAATTTCTTCCGCGCTTTGTTGCCGTTTCTGATGAAAAAAGTGCTATAGATTTAAAGCAAAGATTAAAGGATACAAATATTAAGGTTTTATCTGGTCAGGACGGCGTTTGTGAGGCAGCCTCCATACCTTGCGATACAGTTCTTAATTCGGTTGTTGGAATTGCAGGTCTTAAACCAACACTTGCGGCGATAAATGCAGGAAACGATATCGCCCTTGCGAATAAGGAGACGCTTGTAACAGGTGGAGAAATTGTCAAAGCAAAGGCGAAAGAAAAGGGAATTAAAATTATTCCTGTGGATAGTGAACATTCGGCTATTTTTCAGTCTTTACAGGGTGTTCCAAGCGGGAGTTTAAGAAAGATAATATTAACTGCATCGGGTGGACCTTTTTATTCTAAAACTCGTGAAGAACTAAAAAATGTAACGGTTGCCGAGGCGCTTAACCATCCTAATTGGTCGATGGGCTCAAAAATAACGATAGATTCTGCAACCCTTATGAATAAAGGCCTCGAAGTTATTGAGGCAGTGCATTTATTTGATGTAGATGCCGATAATATTGAGGTAGTGGTTCATAGACAGAGTATATTTCATTCTGGTATTGAACTTTCAGATGGCGCAGTAATTGCTCAACTTGGCACTCCTGATATGCGATTACCAATTGCATACGGAATAACATACCCTGAGCGAAGTGAGTATGCATTTGAGAAGCTTGATTTATTCAAGGTAGGTACTCTTACCTTTGAAAAACCTGATACAGAAACCTTCCGTTGTTTGCCCTTGTGTATTGAAGCCATAAAACTTGGTGGGGTAGCACCGGCGGTGGTTAATGGCGCAAATGAGGAAGCAGTTGCGTTATTCCTTAGCGGAAAAATCAGTTTCTTACAGATAGGCGAACTTGTAGAGAAAGCACTCCGAAATGTTAAAAATGTTGGAAGTATAAAATTAGAGGATATTTTTGAAGCTGATAAAGCGGCAAGGCAACTTGTTCGTATTTCAATTTAGGTTGGTGATTATTATTTCTTCTTTAATAAATGTTCTTGATAACATTTGGCCTTATGCTATAGCGATACTTCTTTTTTTAGTGCTTATAATAATTCACGAATTCGGCCATTTTATAGCGGCAAAGCTCTTAGGTGTTAAGGTTAATGAGTTTGCGGTAGGGTTTGGTCCAAAACTTTTTTCGAAACAAATAGGCGAAACTAAATATTCTGCTAACCTTATACCCTTGGGTGGATATTGCGCTATGGAGGGCGAAGACGAGGGAAGTGATGATAACCGTGCTTTCTGCAACAAATCTGCTATTCGTAGATTTTTGATTGTGGTTATGGGCGCAGTTTTTAATCTTATATTAGGTTTTATCATAATTGCAATTATATTAGCTCCCACTGATAAATTTTCTTCAACTGTTATTGCAGAATTCACAGATGAAGCGGTAAGTGTTAACAGTGGTCTTGCGGTTGATGATGAAATTTTAGAGGTTGACGGTAGAAAAATCTTTACAACTTATGATTTAGGCTATGCTTTTACCAATACTCCTGACGGAAAAATTGATATGACCGTTTTACGTGACGGAAAAAAGGTTAACCTTCAGGATGTAGAGTTTGCCACTTCTGAAATCGACGGTATTAAGTATCTTGATGTAGATTTTTATGTTTACGGAATAGAGAAAACATTCGGCTCTTATATAGTAGAGACTGGTAAAACCGCCATTTCATACTGTGCGGTTATATGGCGTTCGCTCATAGATTTGATTTCGGGTAAATATGGCATAAGTGCAATGTCGGGTCCCGTTGGCGTTACGGCCGCAATCGGAACAGCCGCCAAGCAAAATCTTATGAACATTTTACCTATTATGGCACTTATAACTATAAATTTAGGTATTTTTAATTTACTTCCTTTACCCGCGCTTGATGGAGGAAGACTTCTCTTTATTTTCATTGAAATTATATTTAGAAAACCTGTGCCGCAAAAATATGAGTCTGTGGTGCATACTGTAGGTTTTATTTTACTAATAGGCTTTATGCTTTTTATTACAGCAAAGGATATTTGGACACTAATTATAGGGTGACAAGATTCGAACCTGTCACGCCTGACAAAGGGTGATTAAATGTTTACTAATGATAAAACAGTAAAGGTTAATGTCGGCGGTGTTTTAGTAGGTGGTGGTGCAGATATATCTGTACAGTCTATGCTCTGCGCCGATGCACACGATATTGAGGGCAATATTGCACAAGGTCGAACTTTAGAGACTGCCGGTTGCGATATTGTTCGTGTTTCTGTGCCCGACAGGCAGGCGGTTAAAACTCTTTATGCACTTAAACAAAACCTTAATATACCTGTTGTTGCAGATATCCATTTTGATTACAAATTAGCGCTTGAGAGTGTTGCTGCAGGTGCAGATAAAATAAGAATAAACCCCGGGAATATTGGCTCAGATGATAGAGTGAAAGCGGTTGCGGATGCGTGTCGGCTTAAGAATATTCCAATAAGAATTGGTGTTAATTCGGGTTCGCTTGAAGAACATATTTTGAAGAAGTATGGGTTGCCAACAGCTGAGGCTATGGTGGAAAGCGGATTTTATCATATTGGTTTACTTGAAAAATTTGATTTTACTGATATAGTACTATCACTTAAATCTTCTGATACTGAGAAGATGTATAAGGCTTATGTACTTGCGGCACAAACTTGCAAATATCCGTTGCATTTGGGTGTTACCGAGGCAGGAACGGAAAAAATGGGTGTAATTAAATCGGCGGCAGGTATAGGTGGATTGTTGCTTAGAGATATAGGTGCCACCATTAGGATTTCTCTAACCGATGACCCCGTAAAAGAGGTTAGCGCAGGAATAAATCTGTTAAAGGCTATCGGTAAAAGAAAAGGTGGAATAAGATTTGTTTCGTGTCCTACTTGCGGAAGAACAAAAATCGATTTAATAAAGATTGCCAAGCAGGCAGAGGAAAGATTTTCGAATATCAATAAAGACATTACTGTTGCGATTATGGGATGCGTTGTAAATGGTCCCGGAGAAGCAAGGGAAGCCGATATCGGTATTGCCGGTGGAGATGGATGCGGTGTTCTCTTTAAAAATGGAAAGATTATCGAAAAAGTAAGCGAAGAGGGACTGCTTGATGCCCTTGAAAGAGAAATAAAAAAATTATAAACGGAGTTGTAAAAAAATGCCCCTGTTTTGTGAGGTTTTAGGTGAATATGCAGGTGAGTGTGCCGAGGTACTTTCTCGGGCAAAAATAAAGAGTTGTAAACTTGATTCTGAAAAAAGAGTACTTAAAGTCAGTGTATTTTCACAAGATTACATACTGAGAAAAGATATAATATTTGCCAACGAAACAATTAAGAAAAATTTAAGGCTTAATGCAAGTGAAATAAATATTACCTTTGACAAGAATTGCCTTTGCGCAGATGCTTGTAAGGATATAACCGAGGAATTAAGGGTAAAAAATGTTGCACTCAACGGATTTTTTAATTCTGCAGAATTTGTTTTAGAAGGCGAAGATTTAATCATAACATTAAAATTTGGCGGGTATTCTGCTATTGTTAATTTCGGTTTCGAAGGAAAATTCAATAATATTTGTAATGAAAGATTTAATACTTGCCTTAATATAAAATTTGTCGGACAACTTGAAGATATTGAAATGGAGCCGCCACTACCGGAGCCACCTCCAATAGAAGCGGTACCTGTGGCAAAATCTGCACCTTCTAAAAAAGAAACTGTTATTGAATTCGAGAAAAGAACCGATATTCCCGAAAACGGAATGGTTTATCTCGATAATCCTAAGCTTTTCTATGGCAAAAGAATAGATAATAATGTTAAACCAATGATATCGGTTACAGGTGATGATAGTGAAATCTGTTGCTTTGGCGAGGTTTTTGCAAGGGAAGACAGAAACATCAAAACCAAGCGCGGAGATAGTGTTATTGTAAACTTTTGCTTTAGTGACCACACGAATTCTCTATATGCAAGTATGTTTATGGATCCAAAGCGATTAGGAGAGATAGCGCCGCTTCAAGATGGAGCCTTTGTTCTTATAAACGGAACCTATGAGTTTGATAATTATAAGCACGAGTTTGTTGTAAAGCCGAGAGCGATTGCCCTTTTGCAAAAATATGAGCAAAAGGATACTTATGAGGGACAAAAGCGTGTCGAATTACATTGCCATACAAATATGTCGGCAAAGGATGCGGTTTCGAGTGCAGGCTCAATTATCAAACAGGCTTTCAAGTGGGGACATAAGGCGGTCGCTATAACCGACCACGGTGTTGTTCAAGCCTATCCCGCAGCTGCAGCGGCTGTTAAGGATATTCGCAAAGGCGGAGGAGAGTTTAAGGTTATTTATGGTGTGGAGGCATATTTTGTTGATGATATCAATAATGATATAACTAACTTGACTGCCAAGGAACTTGCAAAATACCGCCATCATCAGATAATTCTTGTAAAGAATTTTGTTGGTCTTAAGAATTTGTATAAACTTATTTCTGAAGCACATGTTAAAGATTTTAAGGGTAGACCGATTACTTTACGCAGTAAACTTGATAAGCTTCGTGAGGGACTTATTATCGGTAGCGCTTGTGAACTTGGTGAACTCTTTAAGGCAATAGTAGAAAACAAGCCTCACGAGGAACTTGTTCGCATTGCCTCATATTATGATTACCTCGAAATTCAACCTCTCGGTAATAATGAATTCATGGTAAGGGAGTCAATGCTTCCCGATAAAACTGATAAGAAAACTGGGCAAAAAATACCAAATAAATTCCGCCATGTAACGAGTGTAGAGGTATTAAAAGATTTTAACCGCAAGGTTGTAGAGATTGCCGATGAACTCGGGAAACCGGTTGTTGCAACGGGTGACGTTCATTTTCTTAAAAAGGAAGATGAGATTATTCGCAAAATTCTAATGGCGGGACAAGGCTTTGATGATTTTGATAACCAAGCGCCGCTTTATCTTAAAACAACCGAAGAAATGTTATCCAACTTTGATTATTTTGGTGAGCGTGCTAAGGAGTTCGTTATTGATAATCCGAACAAAATAGCTGAAATGATAGACGGGGATGTTATCCCTGTACCCGAGGGTAACTACCCACCTGTTATTGAGGGTTCAGATGATGAACTTAAGCAAATCTGTTGGGATAGAGCGCACAAGATGTACGGCGAAAACTTACCTGAAATTGTTACAAAGCGCCTTGAAAAAGAACTTAATTCGATTATAAATAACGGTTTCTCGATAATGTATATGTCGGCACAGAAACTTGTTGCTCACAGTGAAAGCCTTGGATATCTTGTTGGCTCGCGTGGCTCGGTAGGTTCTTCCTTTGTTGCTACAATGGCGGGTATTTCTGAGGTTAATCCATTAGCACCACATTATGTGTGTCCAAATTGTCAATACAGTGAGTTTTTTAATGATGGTAGCGTTGGCTCAGGCTTTGACCTACCCGAAAAGAAATGTCCGCATTGTGATACAATGTTGAATAGAGATGGCCACGATATCCCATTTGAAACCTTCTTAGGTTTTAAGGGTGATAAGGTACCTGATATAGACCTTAACTTCTCGGATGAATGTCAGAATGCCGTTCAAGAATATACAAAGTCATTGTTCGGTAGTGAAAACGTTTTCAAGGCGGGAACTATCTCTACCGTTGCCGAGAAAACTGCTTACGGTTTTTCAAAGGCATACGCCGAGAAAAAGGGGATTGCATTGAGTGGTGCGGAACTTAACCGATTGGCTTCACTCGTTGAAAAGGCGCAGATTAAACAAACAACAGGTCAACACCCAGCAGGAATGATAGTCGTTCCTGCAGATAAAACGATATATGACTTTTGTCCTGTTCAACATCCTGCCGATGATGTTAATTCTGATATTATTACAACCCACTTCGATTTCCATTCGATTCATGATACAATTCTTAAACTTGATGAGCTTGGCCACGTTGTACCTACAACTTATAAATATCTTGAGGAATATAGTGGTATCCCTGTAAACGATATTTCAATGAGTGACCCCGATGTGTACAGCTTGTTCACTTCTACAGAGGCACTCGGTGTAGAACCCGAAGAAATCAAGTCGAAAACGGGAACATTTTGTTTACCTGAGTTCGGCACCAAGTTTGTTCGTGAAATGCTTATGGATGCAAAGCCTAAAAACTTCTCCGACCTATTGCAGATTTCGGGACTTTCGCACGGAACAGATGTGTGGCTCGGTAACGCAAAAGACCTTATAGATAACGGCACCTGTACAATTTCAGAGGTTATAGGAACGCGTGATAACATAATGGTTTATCTAATCTATAAGGGCCTTGACGAGGGACTAGCCTTCAAGATTACCGAAACCGTTCGTAAAGGACTTCTTGCCAAGGGTAAGATTTCAGAAGAAGATTGGGAAAATAATATGGCAAGTGTTATGCGTGAACACGGAGTACCTGAGTGGTATATTGATAGTTGCCATAAAATCAAGTATATGTTCCCGAAAGCCCACGCAGCAGCTTATGTTATTTCGGCACTTCGCCTTGCTTGGTATAAGGTGCACAGACCCCTTGCTTTCTATTGTGCTTACTTTACTGCACGTCCTGAAGATGTTGATGTTCCAACAATTATGCAGGGTAAAGAGGCGGTTAGAAGATATTTAAACGATATCGAAATGAAGGGCAAGGAAGCCACTAAAAAAGAACTTGATGTTTATAACAATATGCTTATATTTAATGAGCTTATGACACGCGGCATTGAAGTTCTGCCTATAGATATAAACAAATCCCACGCCGTTAAATATCTGCCCGAAGATGGCAAAATAAGATTGCCGTTTGGTGCTATGAGTGGTGTTGGGGAAAAAGCGGCTTATGCTATTTATGAAACCGCGCAAAAGAATGATTACATCTCTCGCGAGGACTTCATTTTGCAGGCAGGTGTTTCGAAAACTATTATTCAAAACCTTGCCGATTTGGGTGCTATGAACGATATTCCGGAAACCAACCAAATGTCATTATTCTAAAAAAAGAAAACCGTTGCTTGGCAACAGTTTTTTTATATTAAAGTAAACTATATTTAACAACAAGTGCAGCGAACACAATGGAAACCATGGAAAGAAGCTTAATAAGAATGTTAATTGCCGGACCTGCAGTATCTTTAAATGGGTCGCCAACAGTATCACCAACAACCGAACTCTTATGTTGTTCACTGCCTTTTCCACCGTGAACACCCGTTTCAATATGCTTTTTTGCATTATCCCAAGCACCACCCGAGTTAGACATAAATATTGCAAGTAAGAAACCACTTGCTGTGGCACCGGCAAGCATTCCAACAACACCGTGGAATCCAAGTATCATACCTGTTATAACAGGAGCTACTATTGCAACAATTGTTGGAAGCACCATTTCTTTAAGGCTTGCCTTTGTGCAAAGGTCAACGCAGGAAGCATAATCGGCCTCGGCTTTGCCTTCCATAACACCTTTGATTTCATGGAATTGACGGCGGACTTCCACAACAACCGACTGTGCGGCTTTACCTACTGATTCCATAGTGAGTGCGGCGAATATAAATGGTAAACAAGCACCTATAAAAAGGCCTACTAAAACGCTAGGATTTGTAAGATTAAACTGCAAATCAACAGTTTTTCCGTTTGCTGTGGCAACTTCTTTTACTTTATCAATGTAAGACGCCATAAGAGCAAGGGCTGTAAGAGCGGCAGAACCAATTGCAAAACCTTTACCTGTAGCTGCGGTTGTGTTTCCTAAAGCATCAAGTGCATCGGTGCGCTCACGAACTTGCGGTTCAAGACCCGACATTTCTGCAATACCACCTGCGTTATCAGCAACAGGGCCATAAGCATCGGTTGCAAGGGTGATACCTAAGGTTGATAACATACCAACAGCGGAAAGTGAAATTCCATAAAGGCCTAATGCTGCGCTTTGTGCACCTCCCGAAGCATAATAAGAAACCAAGATACAAATAGCAACTATCAATACAGGAAGCGCGGTTGAAAGCATACCAAGACCTAAACCGCCGATAATAATTGTTGCGGAACCTGTTTCGGATTTTGAAGCGAGGTGGCGAGTCGGCTTATAGGTATCAGATGTGAAGTATTCGGTTGCCTGTCCGATAAGCACACCTGAAAGAAGTCCCGAAATTATAGCGAAATACAGTCCAATAGAATTAGCACCATCCAAACAGAACCAAACGATAGGGAAGGAAACAATTGCAATTAAAATTGCACTGAAATTAGTTCCTCTGCTTAATGATTTTAGCAGATTTTTTTGTGTAGCATTTTCTTTTGTTTTTACAAGAAAGGTTCCAAGAATTGAACAAAAGATACCAGAAGCGGCAATTAGCATAGGAACTGCCATAGCGTTTATGCCGCCTATTGATTTAATAGAAGAAAACGCCGAAACACCCAAGGCACTGGAAGAAATAATTGAGCCAACATAAGATTCATAAAGGTCGGCACCCATACCTGCAACATCACCAACATTATCACCAACATTATCGGCAATAACAGCAGGGTTTCTTGGGTCATCTTCAGGAATTCCTGCTTCAACTTTACCAACAAGGTCGGCACCAACATCGGCAGCTTTTGTGAACACACCTCCGCCAACACGGGCAAACAGTGCCATCGAGGAAGCACCCATACCAAAAGTAAGCATTGAGCTAGTGATTTCAGCAGGGGAGAGCTTGAAAACATTATTAAGCAAGAAAAACCAAATTGTTATATCAAGAAGACCTAAACCAACAACTGTAAAGCCCATAACTGAGCCTGCCGAAAAAGCTACTCGAAGGCCACGGTTAAGCCCCTCGCGACAAGCATTGGATGTACGAGTATTTGCGGCGGTGGCTATTTTCATACCAACAAATCCCGAAAGAGCTGAGAAGAAACCGCCCGTTACAAATGCAAAAGGAACAAAAAATGTAAGCAAATCGCAAAAAGCCATAACGAGTAAAATTATAAACATTACAGCAAAAAATATAGAAACAACAACATACTGTCTTTTTAGATACGCATTTGCACCCTGCTTTATCCAGTTTGAAATGGTTTTCATCTTTTCCGTTCCTTGTGGAAATCTTAAAACTTTTTTAGAGGTAAATATAGCAAAGAGAAGTGCTGTAAGTGCCCCGATAAATGTAAATAAAAGTAAAAACTTTTCCATATACATAACTCCTTTTACAACGAAAGATTTAATTGTTATTTATTTAACAATCTTTTTAGATAAAGAAGATAATATCACTTCACTTATAAAAAGTCAATATACTAAACTTTACATTTTAAAAGTAAACCCCTGGTTGCGCAAAATCATACGCAACCAGGGGTACTTGTGTAGAAAATTTAGCAGACTGCTTATTAAATTAGTGTTTTTCTGTTTTAAAATAGCAAAGAGAAAATGAAAATATAAACAGTCCATAAAGTAAAACGCTTATTGGGGATGAAACTGAGGAATGGATGTAATTTCCTTTATCTCCTAAAATAAATATTATTCTTGGTATTGCATCAACCGAGCATAAAAGTGTTGCGCAGAGTCCTGATGCAGCAATTTTTTTGAAATTCTTATCACTGTCAACCCCATTGATAAGTTTTGCAAAATTCGCCATAAAAATTAAAACGAAGCAATGAGATGCAAGAGTTATAACATTATCAACGATTAGGGAAATTGCAGAGATAGAAGTAAATATACAAATAAGTCGCATAATGAAATAAAGTGAGGGTACAATCGCAAATAACTTAGGTAACGGGAAATTCATAATCACTTTCACACCGTAAAGAATGAAGAAAACAACCGAGAATATTCCAAGAATATCAAGTGTAGAAATTTGCCAAATTTTTATGGTTGCCGTAAATGTTTCTGTTAGAATTTCATATCCAATTCCAACACCTAAAATAATTGATGATATCGCCAAAGGAACGTTAGGGTAAAGTTTTTTTTCAGGACGTTCATAACAGGCACAGGAAAGAATTATAACCCCTAAACAAGAGACTATTATAAGTGCTGAAAGAATGTTACCAATTAGTACAAAATCTGGTCTGAAAAAAGCTGTAGTGGGGTCCTCCACAAACAAAATTTGCAGAAATCTGGAGCACACACATACAGGAAATACAATCAGAAAAAAAGTGAGAATCTGTTTAAATTTCATTTTTTCCTCCAAGGAATAACTTTATTTGTACAAGCATACACATATATTAAGTATTTTATTACTATTCGGTTAAAAAGTCAAATGTTTTAGGAGAATGAAAATGAAAAAGGTGCTTTGTGTTTTGGTTATACTCTTTGTTGTTATGTTGCTAATGCCTCTTTTTGCAATTGAAGGTAAAATTACAGGCGAAGAAATAATCACATCGGTCAATGCTATTGATAAAAATGTTACTGAACATAAAGAAATTCAAACCATAAAAGTGTATAACAAGGAGACTGAAAAGATACAAACAATGGCTGTAAATGAGTATCTTTTTGGAGTAGTAGCGGCAGAGATGCCCGTTTCTTATGGCGAGGAGGCACTAAAGGCACAGACAGTAGCCGCTTATACCTTTATGCTTTTTAGAAAAAATGAAAATAAGGATAAAGAATATGATATAACAAGTGACTATACAGTAGACCAAAGTTTTATATCAAGACAGTCAGCAAAGGAGAAGTGGGGAGATAATTCAGAAGCAAATGAAGAAAAACTTGATAAAGTTATAAATGAAGTATCAGGGTATGCAATAACCTATGATTCACTACCTATATTATCTGCTTACTGTGCATCAACTGCAGGTAAAACCCAAAATGCAAAAGATGTATGGGGCGGAGAATATCCGTATCTTATTTCGGTTAACAGCGAATGGGATAAACTTGATAAGAACAATGCTTCAACAGTAACAATAGATGTAAACGAATTAAAAGAAAAACTTTCTTCCCTTAGCGAAATAAGCGGGGAAGAAAGTGGTTGGTTTCGTGATATAACAAAAAACGGCGCAGGATATGTAACAAAACTTACACTTTGCGGAAAAGAGGTTTCAGGTAAAGAAATAAGAAAAGCGCTTGATTTAAAATCAAACGCTTTTGATATTACGCTTAAGGATAATAAATTTATCTTTTCGGTTAGCGGATATGGTCACGGAGTTGGTATGAGTCAGGTCGGTGCAGGGAAAATGGCAGAAAACTCATCTACATATATGGAAATACTAACCCATTATTATAGCGGTTGTAAAATTGAGAAAATCAGTTAAATTTTTCGAATAGTTTATATTTATTAATTACTAAATAGAAGGGTGTTCCAAGTAAATAGCAAACAACCATTTGCCCAATTCCAACCTCAATAGCCGATATTATAAAGCCCCAGAATGATAAGCCTTCGGGCAAGAAGAATATCGCAATTTCAAGGCCGATGATAAGTGCATTCACAATAACAGGTGGGAAGAAAGCGAGAAAAGGAATGTTTTTGAATTTTATATTTCTAAAAAGGTAAGTTAGCACTGCGGCGATAAGGGTTGCAGATGTGCCAAAAATCATATCAAGCGCATTAAAGGATGCAATGTTAGAAATAAAGCAACCAATGGCAAGTCCCGGGATTGCGGCAGGTGTAAAAACGGGGAGAATGGTTAAAACCTCTGATATTCTTAATTGAATAGGTCCGTAAGCAAGGCCGAATATGTTGCTAAAAAAAGTTAGTGCAACATAAGCCGCCGCAATGATTGCTGATAAAACTATGTAATAAATTGTCTTCTTTTTTTGCATTTTAATCTCCTAAAGCCTTGTAGAAGTCTGTTGCAAGCTTGTCGCAACGTTCGTTTTCGGGGTGACCTGCATGGCCCTTTACCCAATTAAATTTAACCTCGTGAATTTCGAGAAGCTTTAATAACTCTTCCCATAAATCAGAATTTAGTGCAGGTTTTTTATCAGCCTTGCGCCAATTGTTTTTTTGCCAAGATATTGCCCAACCTTTTTCTATTGCATCGGCAACATATTTTGAATCGGTTGTGAGGGTTACCTCGCAAGGCTCTTTTAAAGCCGATAGTGCGCTTATAACTGCGGTTAATTCCATTCTGTTGTTGGTAGTGTTTTTTTCTCCGCCCGAAAGTTCTTTTTCATAACTTCCGTAACGAAGAATAGCGCCCCATCCACCGGGACCTGGGTTTCCGGAACAGGCGCCATCTGTGAAAATTTCTACAAGTTTATCCATAATATCAATACTTTCTATAACTTCCTATAACCTTGCCAAGCACCGATGGATTTTCGGGATATATCGGTGAAAAATCGGGATTTTCAGGCATAAAGATAACCTTTTTATCCTTGATGAGTAGGCGCTTAACGGTTGCTTCGTCACCATCCATACCAACAACAATATCACCGTTTCGGCAAGGTGCATTTTTATCGGCAACGATAATATCGCCATCCATAATACCTGCATTTATCATACTTCTTCCCACAACCTTTAGCGCAAAAAGACCTTCGGCATCACGCGAGGGGAAGGGAATATAATCTTCGATTTGTTCAACCGCCAAAATCGGTTGACCTGCGGTTATTCTTCCAAGCACAGGAACTGCCGCCGATTCGCAAACACTATCTATTTTTATAGCGCGGGAGTATTTCGCATTGCGAGAAATATACCCCTCATCCTCTAAAAAACAAAGTATGGCGTGGACAGTTGAGGTTGATTTAATACCCGTGTTATTGCATATCTCACGAACGGTGGGCGGAAATCCGCTCGCCGATTCTTTTACTAAAAAGTTATAAACTGCGGTTTGTTTTTCATTAAGTGGTGCTTTAGACAATATAACCATTCCTTTACCGAACATTTATTCGTTTTTAGTATAACACTATTTTTTGCTTTTGGCAATACTATTCTTTTCACTTTTAGTAAAAAGTTCTTTTAGTCCTAAAATTATTAAAAAAGCACCGAAAGCATATTTTATGAATTTCGCATCAAAAAGGGTGGTTAGCCAAAGTCCGAACGCAGTTCCCAAAAGACCAAAAGCCGCAATGAAAAGGGTTGTTTTCCACTTAATGTTGCCTTTTCTCGAATATATGATAAGTGAGGCTACGGCGATGGGAATAAAGAAAAGAAGATTTATCCCTTGTGCCTTTAATTGCTCGGTTTCGGTAAAGAGTGCAAGATAGATAATAAGCACAGCACCGCCGCCCATACCCATAGAGCC
>JAZUMI010000067.1:0-23754 GCA_045603505.1 Acutalibacteraceae bacterium | reverse complement strand
GTATTAAAGGGTGTATGGCAGAAAAACTTCACAGGTCTTGTGAAACACTCAAACGGCAATTCCTACTATGTAGCAAACGGATACCGCAACAATAATACAACAGGCTTTATCCAACAGGATGGAAAAGCGCATTATGTATTGAACGGAGTATGGCAGAAGAATTATACAGGTCTTGTAAAACACTCAAACGGCAATTCCTACTATGTAGCAAACGGATGCCGTAACAATAATACAACAGGCTTTATCCAACAGGATGGAAAAGCGCATTACGTATTAAAGGGTGTATGGCAGAAAAACTTCACAGGTCTTGTGAAACACTCTAACGGCAACTCTTACTATGTAGCAAACGGATGCCGTAATAATACAACAGGCTTTATCCAAAAGGATGGCAAAGCACATTATGTATTAAACGGTGTATGGCAGAAGAACTTTACAGGCTTCTTCCACCATTCAAACGGCAATTACTATTATGTACAGAACGGATGTCGTAACAATATAACAGGTACTGTTAAAGTTGGCGGAAAAACCTATAAAGTTAAAAACGGTGTTCGTGTTTAAACAAAATAAAACCTCGGTGAAATTCACCGAGGTTTTTTGTATGTGGATTAGCAACCGCAACCGCAGTTATTATCGCATCCGTTGTTATTGCCGCCGCAACCGCCGCAGCAGAAGAGGATGAGGATTAAAACGATAATCCAAAGACAACCGTTACCACCAAAACAACCGTTATTATACATATAAAAACCTCCTTTTGTTTCTACATCACATACTATGTTAGGAGTATAATTTGTGTTACAGAAAAAATTATTTAAAAAGTATATTGACTTTCCCTGACTTTTATGTATAATTAAAGTCAGGGAAGGTCAAAAAAGGAGAAGAATATGAGAATAAGTGATTTAATAACAAAAGAAATAATAAGAATGTTAAATGATTCTGAGGGAAATATCGCAGAAATTCAAAGAAATGAGTTTGCAAATCTAATGGGATGTGCACCAAGTCAGATAAACTATGTTCTTTCTTCACGCTTCACTCCGGAGCATGGATATATTATTGAAAGTCGTAGAGGCGGTGGCGGATATATTCGAATTAAAAGGGTAGTGCTTAGTCATTCCTCGGCATTAATGCACATAATAAATTCAATAGGCGAGGAAATTGATTCAATGTCTACACGAATAGTTTTAGAAAACTGTCTTGAAGCGGACCTTATTGATGAAAAAAACGCAAGAATAATGGCATCTGCTCTTTCAAACAGAGCTTTGCAATGTATACCTGTTATTTTAAGGGATGTGGCAAGAGCCTCATTATTAAAACAGATGCTTTTATCATTACTATAGAAGGAGAATTATATGATTTGTCAGAAATGCGGAAAAAATAATGCAACAACACATATAAAAACAGTAGTTAACGGTGTTGTTTATGAAAAAAATCTCTGTGGTTATTGCGCCGCAAAGGAAGGCTATAGCGGAATTGCTCATAAGAGTATAGCGGGTATGCTAGTTTCAATGCTTGGTGAGTCTGCCGGTGTACTTAGTACTGCACAGACCAAGAAATGTCCATCCTGTTCAAGTGCTTTTTCAGATATAGCAGAAAAAGGTACAGTCGGTTGTAGTGAATGTTATAAGACTTTTTATGATGAGTTGTTACCATATTTAAAGAGGGTGCACGGTGCGGCAAAACATATAGGTAAAAGACCTAACAGAGCGCCGCTTATCGTAAAACCTAAGGAATTATCAATTGATGACCTTAAAATAAAACTCACTGAATTGGTTCGTGAGGAAAACTTTGAAGAAGCGGCAATGGTAAGAGATAAAATAAAGGAAATGGAGGGAAAGTAAATGTCTGATTGGTATTTAAAAAGAAATGATACTCCGGTTGCTGTTAGCACTAGAATTAGGTTAGCCCGAAATTTATCTGCTTTTCCTTTCACTTCAAAAATGGATGCACAAGAGTTTGAAAAATTGAACAAGATGGTTAAGGATGCAATAATCGAAAGCAATACTCCTTTTGCAAAGCAACTTAAGTTTATATATATGGATACAGTGCCCGAAATAGAAAAGTATGCTATGGTGGAGCGCCACATAATAAGCCCTGAATTTGCGGCAAACTGCGCGGGCAGAGCAATCGTGCTTTCGGATGATGAAAGTATTAGTATTATGATAGGTGAGGAAGACCATTTGCGAATTCAGATAATCAAAGCGGGCATATGTCTTGAAGATGCTTATGATATAGCAGAAAGACTTGATTATCTACTATGTGACAGACTTAATTTTGCTTTTGACAATGAACTTGGTTTTTTGACATCCTGTCCAACAAATCTCGGCACCGGACTTCGTGCTTCTATTATGCTTCATCTTCCTGCTTTAGAGGCAAACGGCAAGATTTCTCCACTTGCGGATTCCGTAAATAAAATCGGTTTTACAGTCCGTGGAATGTACGGTGAGGGAAGTCGAGCGCTTGCGTCCCTATATCAGATATCAAATCAGATAACACTTGGTATAAGTGAAAAAAATGCGCTTGATAATCTTAAACTTATTGCCATGCAATTAATAGAAAAAGAGAATGAAGAAAGGCAGATAGTTAATAAAATTAAATTAGATGATATGTGCTATAGGGCGCTGGGAACTCTCCAAAATGCCCGTTTACTATCAGGAAAAGAGATGAATAATCTGCTTTCACAGATTAAATTAGGGGCAGATATGGGCATACTCAATAATAAGGTTAATCCGTTAAAGATTATGATTGAAGCACAGCCATATATGCTTATGCGTAAATTTGGAGAAATGGGACCTGAGGAAAGGGATATTTACAGAGCGAATATGGTTAGAAAAGAATTTGAAATGAGGTAAGATAATTTATGAAATATAATTTTAACGGCTTCACTGCGAAAGCATCAGAGGCGTTAAATCAGGCAATAAATTCTGCAGAAGTTTTAGGCCACGTTTATGTGGGAAGCGAGCATCTGCTTTTAGGCCTCTTGCGCGTGGGAACCGGAGTTGCGGCAAACTTGCTTAATAAACACGGTGTAACAGCACAAAAAATAGAGGAAAAAATCCGCGCAGATATCGGATGTGGAACACCTACGAAACTTTCTCCGGATTATTTTACGCCAAGAGCAAAAAGGGTTATAGAAAACGCAGTAAATGGGTGTAGAGAACTTGGAAAAAAATATGTTGGAACCGAGCATTTGCTTATTGGAATTTTGAGTGAAAGCGATAATTATGCTGTGAAGTTTATTAGTGAAATAGGTGCAGATGCGGCAATGCTCACAACCGAGGCATTAAAATCGGCGGGGATAAATTTGTCGGCCGGTGATAACATTACTTCAAAAGGTAACACAAATGCTAATATGGTAAGCAAATTTAAAACTCTTTCAAAATATGGCAGAGATTTAACCGAGGAGGCTAAAAACGGTAAATTAGACCCTGTTGTAGGCAGAGGAACAGAGATTGAAAGGATAGTTCAGATTTTATGTCGAAGAACTAAAAACAATCCATGCCTTATTGGCGAACCGGGTGTAGGAAAAACCGCTGTAATAGAAGGTCTAGCTCAAAAAATAGTTGATGGAGACGTGCCTGAGATTTTGCTCAATAAGCGTATTTTTACGCTTGATTTAACGGGTATGGTTGCAGGAACAAAGTATCGCGGAGATTTTGAAGAGAGAATTAAGGCAGTTATTGAAGAGGTAATCAAAAATAAAAATGTAATACTCTTTATTGATGAGGTGCATACAATCATAGGTGCAGGTTCAGCAGAGGGTTCTACTGATGCGGCAAATATATTGAAACCATCCCTTGCAAGAGGAGAATTTCAACTTATTGGTGCAACTACAATAAACGAGTACAGAAAAAATATAGAAAAAGATTCGGCGCTTGAACGCAGATTCCAGCCTGTAACCGTATCTGAACCTAACGAGGATGATGCAGTTCTTATTCTTAAGGGACTTCGTGATAAATATGAGGCTCATCATAAAGTTTCTATTACCGATGAAGCTATAATAAGTGCTGTAAAACTTTCTTCGAGATATATAACCGATAGATTTTTGCCTGATAAGGCTATTGACCTTATTGATGAGGCGGCTTCTCGTGTGAGACTTAAAAATTCGGCAACAGAGCCTGAAATTTTAGAACTTGAAGAAAAAATAGCCTCGATTGAACAGGAAAAAGAGGATGCAATTTCTTCGCAGGAATTTGAAAAAGCTGCAAAACTTAGAGATGATGAAAACAAAATAAGAACTGAACTCGAAGAAATTAAGTTTAAAAAACACAATTCTACTGAGAAACGTAACGGCGTAGTAAATGAAGAGAATATAGCGGAAATAGTTTCGCTTTGGACGGGTGTTCCTGTTGTAAAACTGACGGAAGAAGAGAGTGAAAGACTCTTAAAACTTGAGGATGAACTTCATAAAAGATTAGTTGGCCAACATGAAGCGGTAACTGCAGTTTCAAAGGCAATACGGCGCGGTAGGGTAGGACTTAAAGACCCTAAAAGACCAATCGGTTCCTTTATATTTTCTGGACCTACTGGTGTTGGAAAAACCGAACTTTGCAAGGCACTTGCCGAAGCATTATTCGGCAGTGAAAATATGATGATTAGACTCGATATGTCGGAATATATGGAAAAGCATACCGTTTCTAAACTTGTTGGTTCTCCACCTGGATATGTTGGCTTTGAAGAGGGAGGTCAATTAACAGAAAAGGTAAGAAGAAATCCTTATTCAGTACTTTTGTTTGATGAAATAGAAAAAGCGCATACTGATGTTTTCAATATGCTTTTGCAGATATTAGAAGATGGTGTCCTTACCGACTCGCAAGGTCGTAAGGTAGACTTTAAAAACACTGTAATTATTATGACATCAAATGTTGGTGCAAAGCTTATAACCGAGAAAAAACATGCCTTTGGTTTTGCACATGCTGATTCGGAAGATTCTAATGCGAATATTGAAGAGCTTGTTATGGCGGAACTAAAAAATGCATTTAAACCCGAATTTTTAAACCGAATTGATGAAATAATAGTCTTCTCAAAACTTACTCATGAGGATATTAAACAGATAGCAAATAATTTGCTTAACAATCTTGCAAAGAGACTAAAGGGAATAGAAATAGAGGCTAAATTTGATGATTCGGTTAGCGAAAAATTAGCAGAGATAGGGTTTGATGAAACCTATGGCGCAAGACCGCTTCGCCGAAAAATTCAAAATGAAATCGAGGATAAACTGAGTGAAAAAATTCTTGATTTATCTGTAAAAAAAGGCGATACAGTTACTGTAAGTTATAAAGACGGAGAGTTTATATTTAATTAAAAAATAAACAAGGTTATCTTATAAAGATAACCTTGTTTTAATTTATTCGCCAAATGGGAAATCAAAAGTAGGACCACCATTGGAGTTTTTATCGTTGTTGTTTTCTTGCTTTATGGCTTCGGTAGTGTAACTTGATTCGCCAACGTTTGGGCTTAATACAACACTGTAATCGGTGGTTTTATTGTTTTGGGTCACTACAGTTACTGTGATGGTATCTCCAGCCTTGCTTTCCTCAATAACGTCAAGAATAATGGTATCGTTTATTATTTCAATTCCGTTAACATGGGTTATAACATCGGAGGCCTTAACTTTGCCGTGCAGAGCACTGTCCTCACTTACTTCGGCAACATAAAGTCCAACATGGTCGAAATTGTTTATTTCTGCCGCTACAGAGTCAATTGCCTGATAGGAAATACCGAGTTTTGCTCGTGAAGTAACCTTTCCATCTTTTATAAGCTCCTCAACAATTCGTTTTACTGTAACGGTAGGAATTGCATAGCCGATTGAATCATATTCAACTCCTGCAAGTTTTGAGGAGGTTATACCAACAACCTGACCGTACATATTAGAAAGTGCGCCACCTGAACTTCCGGGATTTATTGCGCTATCAGTCTGAATAAGATTAGCAGAGTAATTAGATGTGGTTTGAACTCTCCTGTGAAGAGCTGAAATGATACCGGAGGTTATTGAAGAATTATCGGTTGCATCATTTGGCCTACCCACTGCAACAACATGTTCGCCATGGAAAAGTTCGTTTGAATTTCCAAAGGTGGCAGGGGAGAGCTTTACATTATCAACCTTTAAAACTGCTAAATCACTTATTGTATCACCGGCAATATATTTTGCAGCATATTCCTTACCGTCACTTGTGTAAACCTTAAACTTTGCAGAGGGAATTTCAGAATAAATATGGTCATTAGTAACTATATATCCATCCTCTGAATAAATAACACCGCTTGCTTGAGAAAGATTTCCTTCGTTGTTATAAACATATATACCAACAACAGAATTATTTATCTTTTCGTAAACCTGTGCCTCTGTGAGTTCATCGGTTTTAGAGGGTATAGCCGCAAGGTCAACCGAAATATTTTTTCCTGTGCCGCCATTTACACTGTTTTTACCTAAGAAGTAGCCACCCAAACTACAACCCGAAATTACGATAAGAGCCGCAAGGATGATTGCAAATATTTTAAGACCTTTGCTCATAGGTGTGTAGTCGGTATAGGGATTTACAGGAGAATATTGTATCGGGTTTGAAAAAACGGGGGAGGGTTCATCTTCGTGTGAGGGTATGTCCTTAAAATCAATCTCACCGTTTTGGTAATTATTTTCAGAAGAGTAGTCAGTATCAACCGAAGCCTCGGGGCTATTTTCATTTATAACATTTTCTTCCGGTTGCTCGTTTTCATTTAAATTTTCGTTTAAGTTGTTAAATTCTTCCATGTTTTTTTCTCCAATCATTATAAGGGTAGAATAATTGTAAATGTTGTGATTTCATTTTGTTTGCTTGTGACGGAAATCTCTCCGCCGTGAGCAGAAACAATATTTTTAGCTATATAAAGACCAAGTCCAGTACTGTTTTTATTTGCAGACCTTGATTTATCTGCTTTGTAGAACCTTTCAAAAATATGGGGCAGGTCTGCTTTTGGAATGCCCTTGCCGCTATTTGAAATTTTGAGTGTTAAATACTTTCTGTCATTTGATAGTGAGAAAGAAATTTTCCCGCTTTCGGGAGTAAATTTAACGGCATTATCAACAAGGTTATAAATAACCTGGTGTATAGAATCTTTATCCGCATTCAGTGAAATACT
Source organism: Acutalibacteraceae bacterium (assembly GCA_045603505.1). Classification (GTDB taxonomy): domain Bacteria; phylum Bacillota; class Clostridia; order Oscillospirales; family Acutalibacteraceae; genus UBA737. The sequence continues at coordinate 16,644 of JAZUMI010000067.1, read as the reverse complement.
TTCAATTAAATCAAGACCCGAAATTTCAATGTTTTTATTTTCAATTTGTTGTTCTTGACTAATAACGATGGTACATAAAAGTTCACGCATGTCAAAAAGTTCAGGCTTTAAAACATATTCACCCGATTCGAGTTTAGCCATACTGAGCATTGATTGAACAAGACGCGAAAGCCGTTTTACCTCTTCGGATACAATGTTAAGATAATATTCTTGTTTGTCGGATTCAATAGTGCCGTCAATTATACCATCGATAAAACCGCCTATAGTGGTCATAGGAGTTTTAAGTTCGTGCGAAACATTCGCTATAAAACTTCTTCGCATACCCTCAAGTTGAGAAAGGGAATTAGTCATCAAATTAAAAGAAACTGCAAGTTCACCGATTTCATCATCGCTTGTAACGGGGATGCGTTTTGAGAAATCACCTTTTGCCATAGCCTTTGCGGCATCTGACATAAGTTTTAGCGGACGCACCAGTTTGTATGACATAGCATAAATTGCAAAGAACATAAGAATAATAGGGAATATAGCAGATAAAAGGCAAAATCTAAAGATGGTTGTAATAAGATTCTTAACTGAATTTGTAGAAGTAGTGGAGAAAACTATTGCCTTAACTGAATTATTCTGCAAAAAAGGTTTTGCAACAGAAAAATGAGGACTGTTGTATATATCTAATGTTCCAAATTCCAAATGCTCTTTTATACTTGCTTTATCCATTATATTTTTCGGTATTGTTTTTCCGAATTTTGCGCATCGTTCACCGCTTGAACATTCGCTACAACTACATATAACAATTTTCCCACTTCTATCGCAGATAAACAGGTCTATATCAGAAACATTTGATACGGTAGACATAAGTGTTAAAATATTCTGAGAACTGTTCTGCGTATTTTCATCACAAAGATAATCTATTACAGAGTCACAACTTTTGCTTAATACCTCATATTTCGAATTTGAAAGGTAGTTGTTAAAGATGAACACAAGAATTAGCATCATAATAACTAAACTTATTAAAATAATGAGGGAAGTGGAAAAGAAATATTTTTTAAATAACTTCTGTTTCATAAAGGTTATTTAACCTCAAATTTATATCCAACACCCCAAACTGTTTTGAGGGACCATTTATCAGATACATTTTCAAGTTTTTCACGTAAACGTTTTACGTGCACGTCTACAGTTCGGGAATCACCATAATAATCAAATCCCCAAACTTCATCAAGAAGTTGGTCTCGCGTGTAAACACGGTTTGGATTGCTTGCAAGATGATAAATCAATTCGAGTTCTTTGGGTGGGGTGTCTATCATTTTACCATTAACAACAAGTTCATAGTTGGTAATGTTAACAGTAAGTTTATCAAAACGCACCTCGTTAACCTTGTCCTTATTATCATTATCATTTACTCTACGCATAACGGCTTTAATTCTGGCTATAACTTCCTTGGTATCAAAAGGCTTACTTATGTAATCGTCTGCGCCTAATTCCAAACCAAGTATCTTATCAAATGTTTCGCCCTTTGCTGTTAGCATTATAATCGGAACATTATTGTTTTTACGAATTTCACGGCAAACCTGCCAACCGTCAAGTTTCGGCAACATAATATCAAGAAGAACTAAATCAGGGTTATGTTTGTTAACAAAATCAACGGCTTGTTCGCCGTCATTAGCAACAACGGTAGTAAAACCATCCTTTTCAAGATAAAGGCGCAACAACTCGCAGATATTAGCGTCATCGTCAACGATTAGTATTTTATATTGATTCATTAAAATTCCCTCCGTTTTTGCGCGAAAAAAAATCATTTAAATAAAGAATAATATAATTATATTACAGAAATGTGAATAATTGCAATAATAAATGTAAAAAAAGGTCCCAAACGGGACCTTTTTTTAATTACTCTTCTGTTGCTTCTACTGTTTCTTCAGCAGTTGCAGTTTCTTCTTCTTTGATTTTAGCAAAGCATTCACTGCAATAAACAGGACGATCGTCGCGAGGGATAAAAGGAACCTTTGCTACACCGCCACATGCCGCACATACAGCCTCGTGTAATTCTCTGGGACCTCTGCCTGCGTTCTTGCGCTTGTCACGGCAGGGTTTACAGCGCTGTGGCTCGTTTACAAAGCCTTTGGACTCGTAAAACTCCTGCTCTCTTGCAGAGAATACGAATTCTTCACCGCAATCTTTGCAAACTAGTGTTTTGTCTTCAAACATGTTAAGTACCTCTCTTGTTTGATAAATATTTTTTTACCCCGGACGGAATCGCACCGACATCTTTGATAACAACGCTCTTCTTCTTGAGCTACAAGGGCATATGTTAACGGCAAAAGCCGTCATTTAAGTTTTTTCCTTATGCGCGAAAGGGCATTATCTACCGTTTTTGGCGCAACAGATAGCCTTGTTGCAATATTGTCATAAGACATTCCCGATAAAAACAGGTTTAAAACTTTATATTCAAGTTCAGAAAGTTCAAGTTTTATATTATCGGTGAAATCTTTAAACTGTTCTTTTTCAAGAAGAATTTTTTCAGGGCTGTTAAAATCAGGCACCTGAATATTGTCAAGAGGCTGTAGGAGTTCCTCGGGGATATCTTTCTGGCGGTTAGCACTTTTTATGTAAGAAATAATTACTCTCTTAATAATAGTGTTCGCAAAAGTTGAAAAGGATGATTTTGATTCATCGAATGAATTTATTGATGAATAGATAGAATAGGTAACATCCTGTACTATGTCATCTCGGGTATAGGCAAGTCCATACTTGTTGCAAAAAAAATCAACAACAGAAATATAACGGTTAATTAGTATGGTTAAAAACTCGTATTTGCCGTTTTTTATGTTGGAAATCAGCTGAATATCTGATAAATCATTGTAATTTTCGACAAAGTCATTCATAATTCCAACACCAAAACCATATTTTATACCATAATACATTATATATAATAATACAAATTTCGTTAAATGTCAAGAAAAAATATTGAAAAGTTAATAATTTTTAGTAAAAATAACATATAATTATTTTGTTGACAAGTTATACAAATAAATATATTATTAATATATAAATAATTTGGAGGCGAACTATGGTTAATAAAAAATATTCTTTATGGTTGCAAAATGCGGTTATGGATGAGGATTTGATAAAAGAGCTTAATGAAATGCAGGGGAATGACGAAGCAATTTCCGATGCATTTTATAAGGATTTAGAGTTCGGTACAGCAGGTCTTCGCGGAGTTATAGGTGCCGGAACAAACCGAATGAATGTATACACAGTGGGCCAAGCAACACAAGGACTTTCTGCGTATGTTAATTCAATTACCGAAAATGGAAAAGTAGCAATTGCATATGATAGTAGAATAAAATCAGATGTGTTTGCAAAATTTGCAGCTCAGATTTTTGCGGCAAACGGCATAAAGGTTTATTTATATAAAGAACTCATGCCAACTCCTATGCTTTCTTTTGCAGTTAGGTATCTTAAATGTGATGCAGGTGTAGTTGTTACTGCGAGTCATAACCCTGCCAAATACAACGGATATAAGGCTTATGGCCCTGATGGTTGCCAGTTGGGACCCGAAGCAGCAGATTATGTTCTTTCGATAATGAATTCGGTTGATATTTTTGCCGATATCAAATCAATGGATTTTGATGAGGCGGTTAATAGCGGAAAAATAGAATATATAAGTTCTGAGGTTATCAGTGCATATCTTGATAGAGTTCAGTCACAAAGAGTTTCGCCTTCACTTGATTTGAGTAAAGTTAATGTTATTTATACTCCGTTGCACGGCAGCGGTAATAAACCTGTGCGCAGTATCCTTGATAGAATCGGTGCAAAAAATGTAACTGTTGTTAAGGAACAGGAATTGCCTGATGGTAATTTTCCAACAGCACCTTATCCAAACCCTGAAATTAAACAGGCCTTTGAATGCGCTCTTTCTGTTGCTGAGAAGGAACCTGCAGACCTTTTATTAGCAACTGACCCTGATTGTGATAGAGTTGGAATTGCAGTTTCACACGACGGCGAATATAAACTTTTAAGTGGTAATGATGTTGGTGCATTGTTGCTCAATTATGTTTTATCAAGAAGGAAAGAAAACGGCACATTGCCAGAGGGTGCTGTTGCAGTTAAGACAATAGTTTCAACCGAAATATGCAAGAAAATTGCTGAGAAATACAAATGTAAACTTATTGATGTTTTGACAGGATTTAAGTTTATCGGTGAACAAATTTCCATTCTTGAAGAAAAAAATGAAGCTTATAAATATGTTTTCGGCTTTGAGGAAAGTTACGGATATCTTGCGGGTGACCACGTTCGAGATAAGGATGCGGTTGTTGCTTCTATGCTTATTTGTGAAATGACCGCTTATTATAAGGAACAAGGTTTAACCTTGCTTGATGAACTTGATAATATTTATAAGGAATTCGGTTATTATTATTCAGTTCAGAAGAGCTTTACTTGTGAAGGTCAAAGCGGAATGAAACGAATCGAGGAAATAATGAAAGCCTTGCGTAATAAGGCGCCGAAAGAAATTGGTGGAAATGCTGTTGTTAGAATAAATGACTATAAAATATCGATTTCACTTGATACCGCAACAAAAGAGCAAGAAGTACTCACTCTTCCAAAATCAAATGTTTTGTGCTTCTTCTTAGAGTGCGGAAGTTCGGTAATTGTTCGTCCTTCAGGAACTGAGCCTAAAATTAAGATTTATATAAATGCGGTAGGTGACACCTCCGCTGAAGCCGATACAAAGAGAAGCGAATTGCTTGAGGCGGGAACTCAAATATTAGGATTTTAAATGGAGTAAGATTTAGTATGGATTATAACTATCATACCCATACCTTTCGCTGCTATCATGCAACGGGAACCGAAGACGCCTATGTAGATTGGTCTATTGAGAATGGTATTAAATTTATGGGCTTTTCTGAGCATATGCCATTTAAGGGGCCAAAAGGTTACGAAGCGAATTTTCGTATGCCCGAAAGGTTAGCGTTTGATTATAGGGATAAGGTAAAGGAACTTAAAAAGAAATATCGTGGCAAGATAGATATAAAACTTGGCTTTGAAATGGAATATTATCCGAATAGCTTCGAGCATATGCTCAAAAAGGCTATAGAATATGGTGCTGAATATTTGATTCTTGGTCAACATTTTCTTGATGAGGAATTTCTTGGCGGAAGTTATACAGGTGCTAAATTTGATGAAAAGGAAGATTTAGAAAAATACGTTTTGCGTGTTTGTGAGGGTATGAAAACCGGTGTGTTCACCTATGTTGCTCATCCGGATGTGTTTAATTATGTGGGTGATATAACGGAATATCGCAATGAGATGCGAAAAATTTGCGTCTTATCTAAGAAATTAAATATTCCGCTCGAAATTAACTTTTTAGGTATAAGACACAAACGCCGTTACCCCCTTAATGAGTTTTGGAAAATGGCAGGGGAGGAGGGCTCACCCGTGACCTTCGGGTGCGATGCTCACGATGCCATTGGTGCCTATCACAAAGAATCGCTTGTAAAAGCGAAAAAACTGGTTAAGAAGTATAACCTTAATTATATAGGTAAGCCGAAGCTCAAAAGAATAAGACGAAAAATATTTTAGAAAACACTTGCCCCTACCAAGTAAAAAACTAGATAGGGGCATTAGTCTCATAATTATTGTTAAATATTTAACAATAAATTAAGAGAAAAATCAAAATTATAAAAAATATTTGTGAAATTCTTAACAAACCCATTGACATTTAGCATAAAGGTGGATATAATAGAGTACAATGTATTATTTGGAGGTAATTAATTATGGCAAGAGTTTATAATTTTAGTGCAGGACCTTCGATGCTTCCTGAAGAGGTTTTGAAAACTGCCGCAGCTGAAATGATGGAGTTTGGCGAATCGGGTCAATCTGTTATGGAAATGTCCCATCGTTCTAAAGAATATCAGGCAATATTTGACGAGGCAGAGGCTAATCTTCGTGAGATAATGAATATTCCTGATAATTATGAAGTTCTTTTCTTACAGGGTGGTGCATCAACTCAGTTTGCAATGATTCCTCTTAATCTTATGACTAAGAACGGTAAAGCAGATTATATCATTACAGGTCAGTGGGCAAATAAGGCATATAAGGAGGCTGCTCGTTACGGTGCGGCACGTGAGGTTGCTTCTTCAAAGGATAAGACTTTTAGTTACATTCCTAAAACAACAGCTGCTGATTTTGATAAGGATGCCGATTATGTTCATATTTGTATGAACAACACTATCTACGGCACAAAGTATAACACACTTCCCGAAACAGGGGATGTTCCGCTTATCGCAGATATTTCAAGTTGCATCCTTTCTGAGCCGATTGATGTTGCTAAGTTTGGTATGCTCTATGCAGGTGCTCAAAAGAACGTTGCTCCTGCAGGTGTTACAATTGTTATTATCCGTAAAGATTTAATTGGCAATGCTATGGATATAACACCTACTATGCTTGATTATTCAACCCATTCTGAAAATGGCTCTATGTTTAATACACCGCCTTGCTATGCGATTTATATTGCAGGTCTCACATTTAAGTGGATAAAGAAAATGGGCGGCCTTGAAGCTATGAAGGAATACAACGAGAAGAAGGCTAAGATTCTTTATGATTTCCTTGATAACAGCAAATTGTTCAAGGGCACAGTTGTTCCTGAGGACCGTTCTCTTATGAACGTTCCTTTTATCACAGGAAATGAAGAGCTTGATGCAAAATTTGTTGCTGAGTCTAAAAAAGCAGGCTTCTACAACCTAAAGGGTCACCGTTCTGTTGGTGGTATGCGCGCATCTATTTATAATGCTATGCCAATTGAAGGTGTAGAAAAACTTGTTGAGTTTATGAAGAAATTTGAAGAGGAAAATGCGTAATGTATAAGATTAAAACATATAACAAAATTGCGAAAATTGGTCTTGATATTTTTGATGATAAGTATACAGTTGGCGAAGAGGTAGAGAATGCGGATGGTGCTATTGTTCGTTCGGCATCTCTCCACGAAACCGAATTTCCTGCAACACTCAAGGCTATTGCCCGTGCAGGTGCAGGTACTAATAATATTCCTACCGATAAATGCTCGGAAGCAGGTATCGTTGTTTTCAATACACCTGGTGCTAACGCTAACGCAGTTAAAGAACTTGTTCTTGCAGGTCTTTTTATAAGTTCTCGCCGTGTTATTTCGGGTATTGAATGGGCTAAAACTTTAAAAGGAAACGGCGCAGAAGTTGGCAAAATGGTTGAGAAAGGTAAGGGCGCTTTCGCTGGTCCTGAAATCAAAGGAAAGAGCCTTGGTGTTATCGGTCTTGGTGCTATCGGTGTTATGGTTGCTAATGCTGCTAATTCACTCGGTATGAAGGTTTATGGTTATGACCCGTATCTTTCGGTTAAATCAGCTTGGAACCTAAATCACAATGCTATTCATATCCAAGATATAAACGAGATTTTTGAAAACTGCGATTATATCACCATCCACGTTCCGCTAACCGATTCGACCAAGAATCTTGTTAACGCAGCAACTATCGCAAAAATGAAGGATGGAGTTAGAATTCTTAACTTTGCCCGTGGAGGCCTTGTTAATAACGATGACCTTAAAGCAGCGCTTGAATCGGGTAAGGTAGCAGCATATGTAACTGATTTCCCAAGTGATGATGTTATTGGTGTTGATGGCGTTATAGCCATTCCGCATCTTGGCGCATCAACCCCTGAATCTGAAGATAACTGCGCAACTATGGCTGCAAAAGAACTTATCGATTATATCGAAAACGGAAACATTGTAAATTCAGTTAATTTCCCTGAGGTTACAATGCCTAGAAGCGGTAATCACAGAATTTGTGTAATCCACAAGAACATTCCTAATATGATTACTGCAATCACAGGTATCTTTGCTAAAGATAATGTAAATATAGAGAACATGATTAATAAATCACGTGGCGATTATGCTTACACACTTCTTGATGTTTCTTCCGAAAGTGCAGAAACAGTTGCAGAGGATATCCTCGGTATCGATGGAATTATAAAAGTAAGAGTAATATAAAATAAAGGAGGCAATGCCTCCTTTGTTTTTTATCAGGTGTAATTTTTGGTTATTATTATTCACCCTGAATAATAAAATTATATCAAGTGTAATAATGATTATTGAATAATTTGTCGGTTTGTTATATAATGAAATAAACTCCGACAAGAAGTATTTTCGGGGTGATATAATGAATAAAAAAGTGCCGATTTTTCTTGTTTTAATTTTAGCGGTGGCGTTATTGGTTGGGGTGTTTGGCTTTAACTCACTTCCATTAATTACATCTGCCAATGCTTATGAGCAAAATGTTGTTATCATTGATGCAGGACACGGCGGGTTTGATGGCGGTGCAGTTGCTTTTGACGGAACGGTTGAAAAGGATATTAATTTAAAAATATCACTTACACTTGCACAGTTTTTAAGACAATCGGGTTTCAAAACTGTTCTAACGAGAGAAACCGATACGAGTACAGAAGATATCAACGAATCTATTTCTTCAAAGAAGAAAAGTGACTTGAGTAACCGTGTTGCCCTTATGAGTAATTATGAAAATAGTGTTTTTATTAGTATCCATCTTAACAAATTTACCACATCTTCCGCAAGTGGCGCACAGGTTTTTTATTCAAAAAATCTTAAGGATTCAAGACTTCTTGGTGAATGCATACAAAGTAGTATTGTTTCTCTACTGCAAAATGAAAATAAAAGAGTTATAAAAAAAGGTAATGGTAGTACATATATTCTCGAAAGGGCAACTGTACCTACCGTTATTGTTGAATGTGGATTTTTGAGTAATGTTAACGATTTAAATTTACTTAAAACTGAGGAATATCAACAAAAAATGGCTTTTTCAATTTATTGTGGAATATTAAATTTCTATCAAAACAGGTGAATGTTTATGGCAGGGAAGATAAAAAGTATATATGTTTGTAGCGAGTGCGGGTTTGAAAGTCCAAAATGGCTCGGAAAGTGTAGCGGTTGCGGTGCTTGGGATACTATGCAAGAAACCGTTAAAACTGTTAGCACACAAAAAGCTACAGTAGGTATTAAAACACCGCCACTTGCAGTAGCAAAAACACTGGATAGTATCAGTGCATCTGACGAGCAGAGATTTATAACAAATATAACAGAGCTTGATAGGGTATTAGGCGGCGGTATTGTAAAAGGTTCGGTAGTTTTATTAAGCGGTGACCCAGGCATAGGTAAATCAACCATACTGTTACAAATATGCAATGCTCTTCAAAACAAACTTAACATCCTTTATGTTGCGGGAGAAGAATCTGCTACTCAAATTAAGATGAGAGCAACCAGACTCGGTGTTTCGGGTGAGAGTGTTTCTGTTATAACTGAAACGGATACACAGGCGGTTTGTGAGTATATAACATCTGCGAAACCCGATATTGTTATGATAGATTCAATTCAAACAATGCAAATTGCAGAACTTTCTTCATCTGCAGGAAGCATTGTGCAGGTGCGTGAAAGCACCAATATGTTGCTAAGGGTTGGAAAAAGTCTTGATATACCGATTTTTATTGTTGGCCATGTAAACAAGGGTGGAGATATTGCGGGACCTAAGGTTATGGAGCATATCGTTGATACGGTTCTTTACTTCGAGGGCGAAAGAAATCAGTCATATAGAATTTTAAGAGCAATTAAAAACCGCTTTGGCTCAACTAATGAAATCGGCGTTTTTGAGATGACCGATGTTGGACTTAACGAGGTTGAAAATCCCTCTGCAATGATGCTTTCGGGTAGAATAAGCAATGTATCGGGCGGTTGTATAACCTGCGTCATAGAGGGAACAAGACCTATTTTAGCCGAGGTGCAAGGACTTGTTACAACAACGGGATTTGGCAATCCGAGAAGAACTGCAACAGGGTTTGATTATAACCGATTAAATCTTTTACTAGCGGTGCTTGAAAAAAGACTTGGACTCTATTATTCAAATCTTGATACATATATTAATATCGTTGGTGGTATGCGTCTTGAAGAGCCGGCGGCTGATTTAGCGGTTGCAATGTCGCTCGTTTCGGGACTTCGTGATATTCCTATTTCAGAGAAAACTATAGCATTTGGAGAAATCGGCCTTTCGGGAGAACTTCGTTCGGTATCGCGTGTTAACGCAAGAATTAACGAGGCGGCAAGAATGGGATTTAATGAATGTATTTTACCAAAATCGTGTATGAAGCAGGTCACAAATGTACCTGATGGTATCAAGTTGATACCGGTAAGAACATTATCAGAAGCAATTTCTTATATAAGATAGCAAAAAAACCGTAATGCATCCTGCATTACGGTTTTTACTTTTATATTTTTTTATAGGTAAATATCTTTGCTATACGTGTTTCCTCAATATGAAGCTTAAAGCTGTTTTTAAATTCCTTACCAGGAATAACGAATTCATCACCATCAAGGTCTGTAACAAGATAGTCATTATTTTCATCAATTCCAAAAAGTTTAAATGAGGCATCGGTGTAACAACTGTTTTCGTGCTTGAATACTTGAATCATACCATCGCTATTTTCAGGTCTGTTCCATTGAACAACATTCCAAGAGGATAAATCTCTTGTTGGCTCGGTTAAATGATAAATATCACCATAAAAATATGGTCTTATTTTGAGATACTCCTCACTCTTTTCTTTTAACCAATTTATTTCTTCTTCACTTTCTCCAAAGTTTTCTTTTATTGACATAGTGAAGAATGTTTCCAAGCAGCTGGCATAAGCGCTTCTGAAACGATAAGTGTCATAAGCTCTGCCGCTGCATGAACCACCATAGGGGAACCAAAGCGAGCAATACATATTGAGAAGCTGTGCATTTTCAGGTCTGAAATTAGCGGTTCCTTGAGCATCGCTTCGTGAAAGCGGAATGCTGCGCTTTAATGTTTCTATATCGATTCTTCTTCCGCCACCAGAGCAGTTATCTATTATGATATTTGGGAATCTTTCAAGCAGCGCATCCCATAAGCGATAAAGACCGTTAATATGCTTAATTTCTGTGATACCTTTTCTTTTTTCAGTATCAGCTTCGCGCCAAAAACACAATGCATCGGCGCAGTTAAAATCTTGGCGGTAGCAGTCGATTTTTAATTCGCTTATAAAGTTTGAAAGTGTTTTGAGGCAATAGTTAAATGCTTCTTCATTTCCAAGATTTATTAAATTGCTATAGTCATCCTTTTTGGAGGTTAAGAAAAACTCGGGTTTTTCTTTCACCATAGGAACTCTCTTGTTTGCGCGTTCAGGCTCAAACCAAAGGATGAATTTTTTATTATTATCTTTTATTGCCTCAACAATATCTTGCATTTTATTGGGATGAATTTTGGGGCTTATTTGCCAATCGCCTGCGTGCCACCACCAATCTCCCTCCCATTCGCTTAGGGAAGGCTCAGTGTCAGCGCCATACCATCCTGCATCCATCCAAATATACTCAGCAGGAATATTGTTTTTTACAAGCTTTTCTATTCTTTCGATAACGTAGTTCGAATTCATTCCACCCCAAACAACAGCAGAATAGGGGGGATTCTCAATGCGTTTTCCAACATAAGAAAATTCTTGCTTTAAAAGTCTTCTCCATTTGTTTTGTGAAGCAAAGAAATCACCCTCATACTTCATTAAAACGATAGAAGAGGTTCTGATTTTTTCACCGGGATACAAAAAGAAAGTTGTATCCTCAATTTTGCTTTTGAAATTAACGGTTGTTTCATTCTTGGAAATTTTTGCATTCCATTGCCCTGTCCAACCAATTGCCGCAATAAATCCGCGTTTTTTGGCCTGATTGTGTATGTTGAAAAACGGTGCATTCCCTTGACTTGAGTGTCCTGTTTCAGGAGAATAAACCTTTTCTTCGTTATCATATAGGAAATGAGTGTGTTTATTTTCAGTACATTCATCCGCATCCAATTTAAAATCATAATCCGAAGCGAATGAACCGAGTGGTGTAAAAATCTTTGTTACACGATTTATATCGGGCCACCAGGGAGATTTAGTGCGCATTTCAGATTCACCAACATCAATCGAGCAATCACAGTCCCAAAGCTCTGAGATTACTTTGCTGTTTTCCTTGCCTGTATTTTCAAAATAGTTAACCCATTCATAAGCATCAAATTTTTCATATTTTTTTGCGATGTTGGTGACCTTTAAACCATCTTCAAAAAGATACGTGGTTATAAGCTCATTCTCTTTTTCAGTTTGTTCCTTTTTATATGAAAGAGCGAAAGCATTCTTGCCACCATAATTAAAAGAAAATAAATTATCGTTTTTTAAAAAAATCATTTTATCACCAAGTTTCCGTTTTATATTTTCATTTTATTAAAGAAATCTTTATATTTCTATCCTAAATTCACCATAAATAATGAAAAATTCACCGTTAATTAAAAATAACGGCGAATTTTAGAAGTTTAAATAGATTTTTTATATTGAAAAGGGGTTTTTCCATAGCGCTTTTTAAAAAGCGAGATGAAATGAGAATAATCGGGAAAACCGCTTTTTTCGCAAGCCTCAGCAACACTGCTTCCTGATTTGAGCAATAAAGCGGCATTTGAAAGCCGCTGATTTTGTATATAGCTGTGCGGCGAAACGTTTAGAACTTTCTTAAAATGACGTTCAAGTGTGTTAACGCTCATACCTGAAAATTTTGCAAGGGTTGTAACCGAAATGCTTTCGGATAAATTATCGTTTATATAATCAATGCACTTTTTTATATCTTTAGATAGAAAATCTGAATTATTCGGCAAATTATCGCCGTTGTTAATAAGGTCAATAAGCTCTAAAAATTTTATTTGCTTTTTGAAATCATTGTTTTCTGCTTCAACGAGTTCTGTGCATATAGCTAAAGCTTTTTCATAAATAGGTTTTGGGAAGGAAACCAAGTTTTTTTCTCCGATGTTCCGCTCGAAAAATGCAGGAAGCAATTTTTCGTTATCTTTTGAAGAAAACAGTATCCAAAAAAGATTGTGTGGTTTATCGCTGCGATAAATACAATGGTGGTATTCAAGAGGCCTTGTTATTATCATATCACCTTTTTTAATTGGATAAATTGTGTTTTCAACCATAAAGGAAACATCACCCGAAAGATTGAAATATATTTCACAAACATCGTGAGTATGGTGATTAAAATCATTTTCAGGTGAGTTCATATCGAGTTCAACATAGGAGGCCGATATTTCAAATGGTTTAATTTCTTCAAAACTAATATTGTTGCATATTCTCAAGAAACCACCCCTTTTGGTGATTATATCATTATTTTAGGTGAAAAGCAAATAGAAATATTATAAAATAAGCTATATAATGTGTTGGGTGAATAAAAATGGGTTATATATTATTGATTTTTTCAGCATTGCTGCTAAGCTTTAATTTTGCTGTTACTAAATTTTATCAAAAGCAATATGGAAACACCTTGAAAACAGGTCTTGTATTCAATATTGTATCGGGTATAGTTGTGGCATTTGCATTTTTTCCCTTTGTTAGAATTGGTCATTTGGGAGAATGGTTTTCTCCTTTGATGGTTGTTATTCAAACCTTATTTATCGTTGTATACACGCTTATTGGGTTTAAGCTTATGTCTAGGGGAACAGTTGCACTATACACAATGTCGTTAATGACAGGCGGAATGTCAGTGCCATACCTTTTTGGAATTGTCTTTCTGAATGAAAAGGTTAATATAATAAATGTGTTAGGTGTTATACTTATACTAGTGGCAGTTATTCTTATGAATGAAGGTCAAGAAAATTTAAACAAAACTAATATCCTTTGGCTTATTTGCGTTTTCCTTTTAAATGGCGGAACAAGTATCGCAACAAAAATTCACCAAACATCGCATCTTGCCACCTTAGAAACCTTAGAGTTTATATGGCTTTCGGGTGTTTTACGTGCAGTATTATCATTATTGGTTTTGCCATTTTTAAAAGAAGGTAGTAATTTACTTGATAGGAAGGATAGTAAAAATATATCATTAAAAGATTTTTGGTGTTTTATATTACTAATAATTCTTTCAGTTGGCTTAGATAAGATGGCAATGGGGCTTCAGCTAATTGGCGCAAAAACAACTCCGGCAACAATGATGTTTCCGATAATTTCGGGTGGTACTGTGGCATTTACGGCAATCGTTTCATTTTGCTTGTTTAAAGAAAAATTAAGTAAAAAGAGTGTATTTGCAATAATTTTTTGTATTTTTGGTTCATTTTTATTTGTATAAAAACTAAAACCGTAACGCATTTCGCGTTACGGTTTTAGTTTTATATAACTTTTCCAAGAAAATCCTTGAGCCTTGGGCTTTTTGGATTGGAGAACAATTCATCAGGTGTTCCTTCTTCCATAATAATGCCCTCATCGATGAACATAACTCTATCGGCAACCTCGCGGGCAAAACCCATCTCGTGAGTTACAACAACCATTGTCATACCTTCGTTTGCAAGACTTTGCATAACCTCAAGAACCTCACCAACCATTTCGGGGTCGAGTGCGCTTGTCGGCTCATCGAAAAGCATAACCTCAGGTTGCATACAAAGAGCACGAACAATAGCAACACGCTGTTTTTGACCGCCCGAAAGTTGGGAAGGGTAGGAGTCAGCTCTATCGGCAAGACCAACCCTTTCGAGAAGAGCAAGAGCTCTTTCTTCAGCCTCTTTTTTTGAAAGACCTAAAAGTTTTATTGGCGCAATAGTCATGTTCTTAAGAACTGTCATGTGAGGGAAGAGGTTAAATTGTTGGAAAACCATCCCCATTTTTTGACGGTGCTTGTTTATATCAACCTTTGGGTCGGTAATATCGGTTTCTTCGAAGAATATCTTGCCGCCTGTTGGATTTTCAAGAAGGTTTAATGTTCGAAGGAAGGTTGATTTTCCTGAACCCGAAGGGCCGATAACAACAACCACTTCGCCCTTTTTGATTTCGGTGTTAATACCCTTTAAAACTTCAATTTCGCCAAAAGCCTTTTGAAGATTTTCGGTTTTAATTAAAACTTGATTAGTGGTCACTGTTACGAAGCCTCCTTTCGAGTTTTCCAACAAGCCATGTAAACAACATAACTATAACGAGATAAATGATAGCAACTGCGATTAAAGGCATAAATGCCGAGAAGGTTCTACCACGGATAAGGTCACCTGCTTTTGTTAGGTCGACGATTCCAACATAACCTGCAACAGAGGTTTCTTTAAGAAGAACAATGAACTCGTTGCATAGGGTAGGGAGGACAACCTTAAACATCTGCGGAATAACAATATAAATCATAGTTTGAATATAGTTAAAGCCAAGGCTTCTTCCGGATTCAAATTGACCGTTATCAATGGCCATAATACCACCGCGGAATATTTCAGCAACATAGGCACCTGAATTTATTCCAAACGCAATAATTGCTATCATGGTTCCGTTGGTTGAGAAAGCAAAAATAATGAAGTACCAAATAAGCAATTGCACAACAACGGGGGTTCCTCTTATAACGGTGAGATAGATTTTGCAAATGGCATTAAAGAAGGAGAGAACGATATAGCCAATTCCGCCCTTCTTCTGCATGGTATCTTTATTCTTATCGTATGTAGAACGAACAATTGCAATAATACAACCGATAGCAATACCCAAAAGAACGGCAAAAAATGTGATGATAAGTGTGTTTTTTAAACCATCAACAAGCCATTTCCAACGGTCGCCATCAATAAAATTAAGTTTGAATTCATCGCAAAAGTTTGCAATCCACTCAATTTCGTAAAGTCTTTTTAAAAATGACATTTTAATCTCCTAAACACTCAAACCGGCGAGATTATAAATCCCGCCGGCGTTTAAATTTTTAATTGAATTATTTGATATACTTATCAATAATCTTTTGGATTTCACCAGCCTCGGTGAGTTCAGCTAAAGCCTTGTTGATGTTATCAAGAAGCTCTTTGTTTTCCTTAGCAACGCAGATAGCATAATCTTCGTTTGCATATTCACCCTCAAGAATCTTAAGACCCTTTGTTGACTCAACGAAAGACTTAGCAGGCTCGTTATCAATGATAACAGCGGTAACCTTACCTGTTGAAAGAGCCATAACTGCTTCAGCGCCGGTCTTGTAACGGATTACATTATCTTCACCAAAGCCCCATTTCTTAGGTTTATCTGAAGAATAGATGTCACCGGTGGTATCCTGCTGAACACCAATCTTGATGCCTTCCTTAACACCGGAAGGATCACCATCAGCATCAAAACCGGTATAGAAATCTTCGAAAGATTCATATTCGCTATCTTCTTTTACGATAACTGATTGAATACCGTTTGCATAACTTGTAGAGAAGTTAACGCTTTCAAGACGCTCATCAGTAACTGTCATACCGGCCATACCCATATCATACTTGCCTGACTGAACACCGCCAACGATAGAACCAAATTCAACATCAAGAATTTCGAGTTCCATACCAAGCTTGTCAGCAATAAGACCTGCGATTTCAATGTCGATACCGGCAAAGCCATCGTTATCATCCTTAAACTCATAAGGAGGGAAGGCAGCGTTTGTTGCCATAACGAGTTTTTCTTTTCCCGAACCC
This sequence comes from Acutalibacteraceae bacterium, assembly GCA_045603505.1. Classification (GTDB taxonomy): domain Bacteria; phylum Bacillota; class Clostridia; order Oscillospirales; family Acutalibacteraceae; genus UBA737. The sequence goes on along the minus strand of JAZUMI010000067.1, from coordinate 139 downwards.
TTATTTGTGTCTGCAGCGCCGCAGCCAACGAATGTTGCAAGAAGAGCGACTGTAAGTAAAATACTTACGATTTTAGTTAGAGTTTTCATAATATTTTCTCCCTTTAAGTATAAATTTTGCAAACCTAATTTGCATTACA